>DAOUGC010000180.1:0-5108 GCA_034429695.1 Levilinea sp. | reverse complement strand
TTAAATCGTATAATTATTATCGTATTACTACATTGCAGAGGGGGTACAAGGAGGAGCACATGTTCAGGAAACTCGCAATTGTTGGGGTGGTTATCGCTGTGATTGCCGCTGGCGTGCTGGCGTGGCAATTTTTCAAACCCACGCTGGGCGCCAGCCAGCCTGTGGCGGACGAGCAAGCCATTCCGGTTACCGCGGCGACGGAATCAGTGGCGGCGACCCCCACGGAACCGGGTGTGGTTGTGGAAGAAACGCCAGTGCAGGCAGAGGTTCAGGCCGGGGCGCGTACGTTCCTGATCGACCCGGGGCAATCTGAGGCTAGATTCATCATTAATGAAGTGCTCGAAGGATCGCCCAAGACGGTGGTGGGGATCACCAATCAGGTGCGCGGGCAGTTGATCATTGACGCAGGAGCACCGGCGAACTCTAGCGTGGGGGTTATTCAGGTGAACGCACGCACCCTGACCACCGATAACGAGTTCCGCAACCGCGCGATCAAGAACCGCATCCTGCTCACCGATCAGTACGAGTTTGTGACCTTTACGCCGCGGTCAATCAGCGGGTTGCCGGTGCAGGCCGGGGTGGGGCAGGAGCTGCGTTTCCAGATCACCGGCGATTTGACCATCAAGGACGTCACCCGCGAGGCGGTTTTTGATGTGGTGGTCACGCCGCTCTCGGAGAGCGAGATCAAGGGGCTGGCAACCACCACGCTGCGGTACGCCGATTTTGGGGTGGCCATCCCGCAGGTTCCGATGGTTTCCGGTGTGGAAGAGACGGTGCTGCTTGAGTTTGAATTTGTGGCAATGGAAGAGCGCGTGAATTAATCGGGTGGATGGTCGCTTGCAGGCAGAACAAGTAGCAGGCCGACCTGCACCTTCCGACCCACCGGAAGACCTATGCTCGATCCTGATCGAATGACAGCAGCGCCAACGAAACAAACACCACCAGCAAACCCAGGGCGTAAATCGGCACTGGCTGGGCATAACTGAATGACAGGTAAGGTAATGGGATCCCTCGCGGCGATGATAGGGTCATGATAAACGGCGCCATCACCAGCACCGGCAGGTGCAGAAGCAGCGCAGCAATCAGCGCGGCGCCGATTGTTGGTATGCCTCCTTTGCTGCGGTACAGGCGGGCGATCTCCAGGACGGCCCCCACCACAAAGACGAGTGCCCCGGTGTACCCCACCCAGCGGATCAACGTGGAATTTTCCGCGAACCAGTAATAATTCTGGCTGCTGCCCATCACAAATACCAGCCCCGCCGCCAGATTGGTCAGCAAACCGGCGGTCATGGCGATCAGCCAGCCGCGGCGCAGACCGGTGTAGCGATGAAACTGGCGGAAAAGCGCCGGAAGGATTAACCCACCCGTCAGGCCAATGAACCCTGGCAACCACCACTGGAGAATGTCGTTGAGCGGCGGCGCAATCAAGCGCCGTTCTTCCGGAATTGAATAGGGCAGCACTTCAATGGATGAGCGCATCACCGACCATACCAACCCCACCAGTGCAATTGCCCCGGCAGACACCCATGGAACCGCCCACGAACGCGGATTGCGCACCAGCCAGATACTGGCCAGCGTCAGGATCAGGAGCGCAATCAGGTGCACCGGAATCGAGTACCAGATCGGCACAAATTCCAGCACGGGGCTCCAGAGGATGTAGATGAATGGAAGGGCGGCCGTCCACAGGGCATCTTTTCGATAAAAGGTCAGTGCCAGCAAAAATGCCAGGATCACAAACGGCATTCCGATCAGTGGGAGTATATCGGTATTGCGTGAATATTGGTTAATGAGGACTTGAGCCAGCCAGATGACAGCGATCATCAGCAGCAGCAACCCCAGGCTGTACCATGCGGCATTCCATATGGTGATGCCTTCCTTGCGGGTGGTGATGAACATCCAAACGACGCCGACAAGGAAAGCCGCCAACAGCACCCAGGGAGCCACATCATTTACGATAGCAAGCCAGGTGGTATTGTTGATCTCCAGCCAGGCGCTCAAAAGGGGAATGCTGATGAATACCGCGGTGATCACAAAAGGCAGCGTCGCCCACCATACGTGGCGTTTGATGTGGGGGGCAGGGTTGGTTTGGTGAAAGAGGGAAGACATGCGGACCTCCTTCGCAGTTTCCAGACAACAGACGGATCGATCTACGAGAACATCGTATATCTTTTAAGTAAATAATACAAGTGGGTGAGGTTGTGCTCTGACAACGGATTGAGAAACGGATTTCACGGATTTGGATTCAAGCCCCTCACTGGCGGCTTTTGCGATTCACATGGTGGACTGTGTGGGGAAAAACAAACACGAAATACACGAAAAAAACGAATGACACGAATAATACCCCGCTACCGACGAGCGGACGCAATCCGCCCAGACGCTTCCCTCTTCTTGTGGCGGCGCACGGCGTGCGCCGAAAACGGTCATTTTGGCGGGGCGGGCCATGTCTGCCGGGGAAGGTCCCGCAGTTCTCCCGCCCGTCCGCTATAAGTCTCCACTGAATGTCGCGGGCCGCGTCAGGCGCTCCACCAGCGCATGCATCTGCTTCAGACTGATTGGCTTGCTCATGTACTCCGTTGCACCGGCATCCAGACAGCGTTCGCGGTCGCCGGGCATGGCTAACGCGGTGAGCGCCACAATCGGAACGTGTTGCATGCCGGGCATCTGACGGATGCGGCGGGTGGCTTCCAACCCATCCATCACCGGCATTTGAATATCCATCAGGATCAGGTCGGGGGGGTTCAGGCTCACCTGTGTCACGGCAGCCTGCCCGTCACTGGCAAGCACCAGCCGGTACCCCTTGAAGTGCAGATAATCAGCCACGATCTGGCTGTTGGTCTCCTGATCTTCCACCAGCAGGATCAATGGGGAATGTTGATCAGGCGATGCTGATGCGGGGAGCACGTTGGCCGTGGGTGAACCCTCTGAACCGTCGGTGGGCGGGGCGGGTGCGACGTAGGGAATATCCACCATGAAACGGCTGCCAATACCCGGCTCGCTCTCCACCGAAAGACAGCCGTGATGCGCCTCGGTCAGGCTGGCGACCAGCGCCAGACCCAACCCGGAGCCTACATGCTGGCGGGTCAGCGAAGAATCGACCTGGACAAAAGGTTTGAACAGGCGCCCCAGGTCTTCCTTTGAGATGCCAATGCCGTTGTCGTGTACGGTGAAACGAACCAGCTCGCGTTCAGGGTCCAGTGCCACTTCCAGCCCGATGGTTCCCCTGGCAGGGGTGAACTTGACCGCATTGCCCAGCAAATTTACCAAAATCTGTTTCATGCGGCGTTCGTCCGCCCAGATCAGGTTGAGGTGAGGGGATGCCGAAAAAGCCACGTTGAGGTCTTTTACCAGCGCTGGCTGCCGGATCATCTGCAGGCAGGCGTGGCACAGCTCTTTTACGTCCACCCAGGCGGGCTGCAACTGGCTCTTGCCAGCTTCGATCTTTGCCAGATCGAGGATGTCGTTAATCATCGAAAGCAGGTGTTTGCCGCTGGTCGAGATCATATCAAATGCCCTGGACTGGCGTTCGTTGATCTCGCCATATACCTGGTCCTGCAGGGCTTCCATGATGGAAATGATGGCATTGAGCGGGGTGCGCAGTTCATGGCTCATGTTCGCCAAAAACTCGTCCTTGGCGCGCACCGCCCATGCCAGTTCGGCGTTGGCGGCACTCAACTCAGCCGTGCGTTCCTCAACGCGCCGGGAGAGATCCATGCGCTCATTGTTGAGGATTTCATCGGTTTCCTTGCGGCTGAGCGCACTGGCAATGATCTGGTTGTACAGGCTGAGTAGATCCAGGTCAGCCTGTTCCCAGCCGTCAGCCTGTTGCACATCTTCAATCATCAACATCCCCAGGAAAGCCCCCCCGGAGAGGAGCGGGAAACCGGCGAAACTCTTGACGCCCAGGCTGAGCAGGTACTCCCGTTCGGCGGCTGCCTCGTCTGGCATGGCGGTTACATCCGGGATGTGGAACTGCATCAGGTTTTCCACCTGGTGCATGCCCCAGACAAACTGCTGGGAAGGTATACGGGTTAAAGCCTCCCGTTGGGATGGGATGCCAGGAGCGTCCCATTCGTGAGTGGCTTTCACGCGCTTCTCGTGTGGATCAAGACGCATGAGTGTCACGCGGCTGGCGCCGATCAGGCTGCCGATCAACTGCAGGGCTTCCTCCACCGCCTGGTCAAATTGATCGGGGCGCATAAAACGGGCGGTGATGGCCAGCAGCGCGCGCTCATCCTGCAGGCGGCGGGTGAGGCGCTCCTCGGCGCGTTTGCGTTCTGCAACCTCGGCCTGCAATTCCAGGTTGGCAGCTTCCAGCTCCTCGGTGCGCTGGCGCACGCGGTTTTCGAGGATTTGTTTTGACTCACGCAGGGCTTCCAGCAGGCGGGCATTTGCCACCACCATTGAAAGTTGTCCGGCCACCTGTTCACCCCGCAGGACTTCCTCGGGGGTGAACTCGTGATACTCGTCAAAGGTGACCAAAGCCGCGCCAAGGCGCTGGTTGCCGGCGATCAATGGCAACCCGAGCATGGATTTTTCGGGGAAACGCCGGGCAATTCTGGGGCTGATGTAAGGGCTGTTGTGAACGTCGTTTGCCACCAGCGCTTTTCCGACTGCCAGCACCGATGCGGTCATGGTGATTTCATCGTTCATTACCGGGGTGGTGCGATAAGTGGCGCGCGCAGGCCCTGTGGCTGCCGCTGGGATGACCCTGGAGTTTTTGTCATCCCACAGGGTGATGTAACAACCGGCGGCTTGAAACAATGTGGTCATGTGATCGGCCAGCAACTGGAGCATTTCGTACAGCTCCAGCGGCTGCAGGCAGGTCATGGTGATTTCATTGAGAAGTCGTAGAAAGTGTTCGCGCTGGAGAAGTTCTGTAGTCATGGAGGTTCCCCTTGCGGGATGAACTGGACTGTAGAACAAACCCATCCTGATCACTTGCGCAGGAATGTTGGATGAAGGGTCAGCGGGGGCAGTTTTGCCACCGTGCAGACCGATCATGATTATTGATATTCACATGAATGGGTAATGGTAATTGTACCGTTAATATCTGTTTCTACCATTAAAACAGGATAAAGTACAAATAAAGCCTGTATAAAAGCCAGTCG
>DAOUGC010000179.1:0-27272 GCA_034429695.1 Levilinea sp. | reverse complement strand
AATGGGTCGAGGTTGGGTTGAATTTCTGGCCGGGCGTACAGGAAGGAAGCTCCCTTGGGGGCTGACAACCACTTGTGACAAGCGCCGAAGTACAGGTCAGCGCCAAACTCATCCAGATTGAGCGGTATTTGCCCAGGGGCGTGCGCGCCGTCCACGATGGTGAGAATTCCGGCTTCCCGTGCGCGACGGCAGATCTCCTGCACCGGCAGGATAATGCCGAGTGTGAAAATGATGTGCGAGATGTGGATCACGCGCGTGCGCGGGGTGACGCCGCGCCAGAAATTCTCGATGAAATCCTCCGGCGTGGTGAACGGCATGGGGGTGGGGTGGCGGCGCAGGACAACGCCGGTGTGATGGGCGTAGTAATCCCAGGCCTGGTTCATGGCGGGGTACTCCTGGTCGGTCATCAACACCTCGTCGCCGGCCTGCAGATGCAGCGAACGCAGGATCAGGTTGAAGGCAGTGGTGGAATTGGTGACGTAGACCAGGTTGTCCGGCCCGGTGTGGAGAAATTCGGCAAGGGCGGTGCGCGCCTCAGCCAGCAGGGAGGTGGAGCGCCGGGCGATGAATTCAACCGGTTCGCTTTCCAGTTCAAGCTGCCACTGCTGGTAGACTTCGAACACGGGCCGCGGGCATGCGCCAAACGAGCCGTGATTGAGGAATACAACATCGGGGTTGAGCAGGTATTGCTGGCGCAGCGGTGCGGTCATGGATGCTTCTCCGGAAATGGGATGAACGTATTGTAATCCCGATTTCCCCTGCATGATGAAAACATGGACAGACCGTAGTCTGTCCATGTAAAAAAGACGGGTGAATGAGCTACATCCTTGCCAGCAGTTGTGCCTTCTTCTCATTGAACTCGGCGTCGGTCAGCACACCCTGCTGATGCAGGCGGCCCAGGTCGGCGAGCAGTTCAGGGACGGATGCACCCCTGGAGGTTGACCTGCGGGGCTGATCTTCATCCTGCTCAAGGCGCGCCTTGGCGTTCAGCATGGCGGTCTTGAACTGGATCGGCTGGGCGATGCGCGTGAAACGGTTGATGCCCATCTCACTGGCGGTCAGGATCTCAACATCCCCGAAATTGAACATGCGTCCCCAAACGGATTGTTCCAGTTTTACGTCGTTGACTTTTTCCAACGATGAGTCGATCACGTTCTTGTTGAACACGCCAAAGATCTGGATCACGCGCCGGTTGGTGACGATGTACTGATGATGGCTCCAGAAGAGCACATCCTTGAGCAGGCTGGCGATGGGCAGGAGCAGCAACAGGAAGGACAGCGCAGGCCACGGAACCGGCAGCGCAGCGGTGACGGACAGGGCAATTGAACCGGCCAGCAGGAGCAGGATCAGCAGGACTTCGGGCAATGTGTTGCGGGCCAGCAGGAACCAGTGTTGATGCGTGACCAGCAGGATCGTTTCGTTTTCGCCGAGGAGCTGTTTAATGTAGGAGTCAGGCATATTCACCTCTTGGATGATTAAGAATTGCAGTGGGTGGGTATGGTAAGTATAGCAAAAAGAAAGAAAGTTGTTAGCCTGATGAAGGGCGGGATCCCCTTGACAGGCTCTTTGTAGTGCGATATTATCATTATTGATAATGATAATGGTGAGGAAAGGAGAAGGATGTGGAAAAAGTTGACCTGATCCTGCATCCGGCGCGCTTTCAAATCCTGATCGCGTTGGGTGAGAGACCCATGACCACCCGTGAGCTGGCTGAAAACCTGCCGCAATTGCCGGCTTCCTCCATTTACCGGCATATTCGCGCTTTGCTGGAAGGCGGGATGGTGGAAGTGAGTGAGACCCGGCTGGTGAAGGGTACGCCCGAAAAAGTGTACCGCGTGGCGCAGCCTGTGCACCTCTCCGGGCAGGATATGGCAGCCTATTCGCCGGAAGAACATGTGCGCGCTTTTGCCATGTATCTGGCTTCACTGTTGCAGAGTTACCAGGGTTACATCGATCTGCATCCAAAAATGGACCTGGAAGGCGACCGGGTGGGGTACTCAGAACTCACTTTCCACGCCAGCCAGGAAGAAATGGATGAGATGATCCGTTCCCTGACCGAAGCATTGCGTAAAGTGGCTGAACTGCCCGCGGCGGAAAACCGTGTGCGGCGCAAGTTGTCGATCATTACGTTTCCTGACGAAAGAAGAGGATAAGATGTCTGATATTGAATTTCCCCGTTTGATCCTGCTGCTCCTGCCAGTCATCCTGGTGCAGATCGGATTGATGATCTTTGCCCTGGTGGATGTCATCCGCCGTCCTGTGGTGCGTGGACCCAAATGGGCGTGGATTCTGGTTATTGTGTTTGTCAACATCATCGGCCCAATCATCTACTTTGTGGCCGGGCGCAAGGAAGAATAAGAAAGCGAAGCAACAATGACACTGCAAGCAACACATGATTCGCCCGCTGCGGCGATCGAATGCCGGGGATTAAGCCGTGCATACGGCCCAATCCGTGCACTGGAAGACCTCAACCTGAGCGTTCCATACGGCTCAATCTTTGGCTTTCTGGGGCGCAACGGCGCCGGAAAAACCACCACCATTCGCCTGCTCACCGGGCTGGCGCAGCCAACCAGTGGTTCAGCGTGGGTGGCTGGAAACGAGATCACCCAGATGAACAGCCTGGGGAAAGCCAGTTTTGGGTATCTGCCGCAGGAGCCCAACTTTTACCGCTGGATGACCCCGGTTGAGTATTTGGGTTATACCCTGGATCTGTTTGGGTACGAAGCCGGGAATAGAAAAGCACGCATCGCTGAGATGCTTGATCTGGTGGGGCTCTCGGATGCTGCCCGTCGGCGGATTGCAGGGTTTTCTGGCGGCATGTTGCAGCGGCTTGGTATTGCCCAGGCGCTGATCCACAATCCGCCGGTATTGTTTTTGGATGAACCCACCAGCGCGCTCGACCCGGCTGGCCGTTACGAAGTGCTGGACCTGATCGCCAAATTACGCGGCAGGGTGACGGTGTTCCTTTCCACCCACATTCTCAACGATGTGGAACGCATTTGCGACCGTGTGGCGATCATTCACAAGGGCAAATTGATCCTCGAATCAGGCCGTGAGGAATTGATCGCACGTTATGCGGTGAATGTGGCTGAAGTTGAGGTGGATGTTAACGACGTATCGCGCCTGCCTGATCTGATCCGTGAGCTGGAAGGTTTATCGTGGGTGGAGCAAACCACCCTGGATTCAGGCTGTTTGCGGGTGAGTGTGAAGAACCTTGAACAGGGCAAACGTGAATTGTTGCCTGTCGTCGCCCGCCAGGGTCTGGCGCTCCTCCGTTATGAATGGGTTCACCCATCATTGGAAGAAATCTTCCTGGAAGTCAGTGCATAACATGATTGCCTTTCTGTATACCATAGCCATTTTGTGTATGATCTTCATCCCCGTTGGGGCTGCCATCTGGTTGCGCAGACGGTTTCAAGCACGTTGGATCCTGTTTGCGATTGGCTCATTGACCTTCTTTGGCTCGCAGGTGGTACACATTCCGCTCAACAACCTGCTGACCGATTTGGGGGTTCTGCCTGCCAATGATTTCAGCGGAGATGTGCCCCTGTTGCAGACCGCGCTGGTGCTTGGCTTGACCGCCGGGTTGTGCGAGGAGCTTGCCCGCGCATTGGGGTACTGGTTGTTGAAGCGCACCCGCCGGCTGGAAGAAGGCATCATGCTGGGCATCGGGCATGGCGGTTTTGAAGCCATGGTGATCGGTGGGGTGTTCACGGCAGCATCGCTGTCTGCGCTCCTGCCCATGCTCGGCACGGATCTGAGCACGCTTAACCTTTCACCTGAGCAGCTTTCAGCGGTGGAACTGCAAATCTCCACCCTGTTGGGTTCCCCATCGCTGTCATTTGCGCCTTTGCTGGAGCGGTTGCTGGCAATGACCCTGCACGTCAGCCTGTCTGTGATGGTGCTGAAAGCCTTCCAGACGCGCAAGCCCTTATGGGTGGTGGCTGCGATCGTTTATCACATGGTGGTGGATGCCATCGCCGTGTACATCGGTGTGAACTCAACCGGCACCGTTCAGGGTGTGTGGTTTTCCATCGCCATCCTGGCAGCCACGGTCGTGCCGGGTGCTGTCTTGCTGATGATCGAGTGGCGCAAGGGTCATCAGGATGTTGCCCCCCGGCATCACGGGCGTGATCTGACCGCATTCGCCGCGTCCTTCCGCAAGGAAATGGTTCAGTTGTGGCGCACCAAACGATTTCTGGTGGTCATGGCGGTTTTCATCCTGTTCGGGTTGACTTCACCCTTGCTGGCATACTTCACCCCGCAGATGCTGGGGATGATCGAAGGCGCGGAGATGTTCTCCGACCTCATCCCCACGCCCACCGCGGCGGACGCCATGGCGCAGTACGTCAAGAACCTCAGTCAGTTTGGTTTTATTCTTGCGGTGGCGCTTGGCATGACCGCGGTTGCCGCCGAGAAGGAGAGCGGCACGGCGGCGTTAATCATGAGCAAACCCATGCCGCGCTGGGCGTTCGTGACCAGCAAGTTTGCCGCCCAGGCGCTGGTGTATGCTGCTGGATTTATGATTGCCTGTCTGGGCGCAATCTTCTACACATGGTTGTTGTTTGGCGTTGCAGCAGTGGGTGAATTTGTCACCGCCAGCCTGCTCATGCTGCTGTGGCTGCTGGTGTTTGTGGCGGCTGCCCTGCTGGGCAGCGTCATCGGCGGAACGACGGCTGCGGCAGCCGGTTACGGGTTCGGTCTGTCCATCCTGTGGCTGCTGACCGGTGTGATCCCCAATTACGGGCAATTATTCCCGGGAGGGTTGATCACCTGGGCTTCGGTGATCGGGCAGGGGCTGTCTCCTGAGCCGCCCCCGACAGGTTTCCTCAACTTTGGGGCAGTGGCGCTGGCAGTGGTTTTAATCGTGCTGCAATTGTTACTCGCCATCGGGCTGTTTGAACCCCAGGAGCTGTAAATCAAAACGGATGGACACACACATGTCCATCCGTTTTTTTCTATTAATTCAGAGGGGAGATTTACTCCTCGTCCTCTTCGAGTTCTTCCTCTTCCCAATCATGGTCGTGGCCCTCGCCGTGCACGTGCCCGTGCTCCAGTTCCTCAGCGGTGGGTTGGCGCAGATCCACAACGGTGACTTTAAAGTTCAGGTCCTGCCCGGCAAGCGGGTGGTTGAAATCCAGCGTGATGGTGTTCTCTTCGATCTTGACGATGCGGGCATCGCGCACTTCACCTTCTGAATCGCTGACTTCCAACTGCAGATCCATTTCGAGCGGAATGTCCTCGGGGAACTCCGCCCGCGGAATTTCCACCATCGCATCGGGGTCCAGCGGACCGTAAGCGTCGGCAGCCGGTACCAGAACCTGCCGGGTTTCGCCAACGCGCATGCCTGCCAGTTGGCGCTCAAGACCGGGGATGATGTTCTTGTGGCCCTGCAAATATTCAAGGGGTTCTTCGCCCTCTGAAGAATCGACCACTTCGCCGTCCACGGTCAATTCATAATCGATGCTCACCACAACATCATCTTCTACAAACTGGGGTTTTTTGCCAGTGTCCAATTGATTTCCCTCTCTCTGATAAAATAAATACCGGTTGGAAACACCGGCAGTGATTACCAGTTGAATTATATCATCTGACAACCCGTTTTCAGCCAGGAGGATGCATCGATATGCAGTTGTATTTTGTGCGTCATGCACAGTCCACCAACAATCACCTGTATTCCATTAATCATTCAGATGAAGGCCGGGTGGAAGACCCTGAACTGACCGGGTTGGGGTTGCGCCAGGCGGATGCCGTGGCTGGGTTTCTTGCGCGAAGCAACCCGGGGGATGCCGTCAATGGCCGCGATCCCACCAATCATGCCGGTTTTCATCTGACCCACCTTTATACCAGCCTGATGATACGGGCGGTTCAAACCAGCACTGCCATTTCAAAGAAGATCAACCTTCCCCTGACCGGCTGGATGGATATACATGAATGTGGGGGGATTTATCTGGATGATGCGACCAGCGGGACGAAAGTGGGCCAACCGGGAAAGAAAAGGTCTGATTTTGCCCGATTATTCCCCCACCTGATTTTGCCCGACGAGGTGCAGGAGACCGGGTGGTGGAACCGTCCGCATGAGGAACACGAAGAATTTTTCCCGCGGGCGCGGCGGGTATTGGAGCAATTGCTGCGCCTGCATGGTGGAAGTGACGACCGTGTGTGCCTGGTATCACACGGCGGGTTTTACGAATCCATGATGTACACAATTTGTGGAAATCCACAGTACGGTGGGGTTGGGTTTCATATCAACAATACCGGCATCAGCCGCATTGATTTTAACGAATATGGGGCACAAATCATTTACCTCAACCGCCTGGAGCATTTATCCTGGGATTTGATTTCGTAAATGCTCAGTTGCCGATGACTTCACAATGGGGTGGGTACTGGGGGTTGGAGAGCCTGCCCCATGTGGTCAACAGCATGTCAGAGTCGAGATTGGTTTGAACGTGGGTGGGCACCTGGCTGGTAAAGCTGGAAAAACCGGCTGACCGGTCGCCATCCTGTTGGTTAAGGAACCCACAGAAATAGTGCACCCACTGTGCCTGTTGTGAGATCAACAGTTCATTATCGCCGTCCACATACCCGGCAGGCGATCTGCCGTCAGGGAACTGGGCGGCGTAAAAGTAGGTCAACTGGTTTACCGCCGATTGATCCATGACCACATAACCGTTCCAGCGGATGTCAAATTTTTGCAACTCTGCCAGAAATTCCGGAGCGGGTTCCAGATTGCGATAAGAAAAAGCACGCATTAGTGAACTGGCCACCTGTTGATCAGACGTGGGGTATACCAATTTAAAACTGATGAATGGCTGGTCTTCGAAATACGTAATGAATACCATCCATGCGCCGGTTAACGCCGGGGTTGGCACGGTCAGGTCGTCCGCCTGGATGACGAGTAAATTAACCTGATTGCTGGATGGAGTAATGACCTGCAAGGTTGGGGTTTGCTGTGGGAACAGCCCCTGGCTGACCTCGCGGGCCAGCACAAACCCAAACCCCAGAAAGCAAAGGAAAATGAGGATAAAAAAGACGGCTTTGATTTTATCCATGCCCGTTACCGGTTTCTCTGGCAACCCCCGTGCCGATGGATGGGCTCCACCACCTGGTCGGCATGAGCTGCGTTTTGTTCTGTGCCATTATTTTGTGATACCAGTATTCGTAGCTCATTATAAAACAAATGGCCAGTAGCAACGCTTGATATTAGGCTAGTATTGGTTGGAGTGCCAGAGCCGTTATTGAGCGAAGCATAAAAAACAGCGCCAATGTATAACTGGGAACGCATCAAGGTAAATGATTCAACCAGCCATGCGCTTTGTGCCTGCTGTTCGAACAGGGTAATGGGGGCGTTGATGCCGGTGATCCAGATCAACCCGTCCTGATGGTTGTTTTCAAGCATGATCTGGCGGATTTCTTCAAAATGACGAAGCAATGATGGTCTGGCGGGTTCAGGGGCTTCAAGGGGAGATCCGGTTGGGGATGGCATGCGCATGCTGATCACCGGGGAAACCGTGCCGCCACCCGCCTGATAAAAACCCCGCAGGAAATCCATGTCCGCCATGTCACCATTAAGGAGAGCCGGGTCAACCGGTATAAGGCCGGCTGCCACCAGCAATATCTGCCTGCCATCTGATGCAAGCTGAGAGGAAACCACACTCATCATGCGGGCATACAGGGCAGGGTCAGGCGGCGCCTGCCAGCCAGCCGATGTATTGGCGCCGGGGAATAGCTCCACCGCCTGGATCTGGGATGGATAACGGTTCACCAGCATTTTGATCAGCCCGGCGGTGATGAAAGCATCCGGCCCGGTGGCGCTTAATGCCCAGTGGGGAGCCGCAGTAACAGAGAGCAAAACCGCACTGCCGTTCTGCCCGGCAGTGTTCATGATCGAATCCAACAGGGTCCAATCGGGGGATGAGGTGACTTCGGGGTAGAAGGCAGACCAATCAAACTGGAGAGCGATCCAGTCGAGCTGCATCTCACCGGCGATGGCCGCCGCCTGTGCGGCATCATTTCCCTGCAGCCACAACAATCCGCCGTAGGCGAACTCGCCGCTGCCGGGGATGCCGCGGCTCGGGATGCCGCGGCTTGGCAATCCGCGGCTTGCCTGGACCGGTGAAAAAACAGCAGCCAGGCCCAGCATGGTGATAATCAGGGCGATGATTGGTTTACTTTTCATACTGGAAAACCTGCCAGGATAATTGTTAGAAGAGGATGGTGAAACCGAAATACACGACGAAACCGCTTACCAAACCCATGGCAGCCGCTGTAACAGCCAGCTTCAATCCGTTCACCAGGCTCTTCAATGGCATGTTACGGTAAAGCCATTGTGCAATACGACGCAACCCGGGGAAACGGGAAAGAAAGAAGATGACGGTATCCCAGAAGGCGATTTCCATTCGGCTGGTAAGGTTTGCGTTCATTCGTTTTCCCTTGTCTTATCGAGATGTCGTGGTTTTTAGAATTTTGCCGTCGGCTGAGACGACCACACGCACGGTGTGAGAAATGCTGGCGCCATTGGGCGCCTGCCCTTTTCCGGTGAAGATCAACAGTGATTGTGTCGAGGTCATGCTGCTGACCTTTGGGCGGCAGCCTTTGACTTCGGGGAAGCGGCGGTAGATTTGGCCGCAAATGTTGTCAAGAGTTTTTGAATCCATTCCAGTCTCCGTGTGGAGTTTGATGTTTAGCGAACCCTGCGGCGCATGAAGGCTGGCAGGTCAAGGTCTGCTGGTGCGCCGGATAATTCCATTGAAGTGACCACGTCTCTTTCAAGGCTGACCATTTCGGGCATTGATATGGTGACGGGGTGGGGGTGTTCCACTGCCCTGGATTGCTGGGCGGTTTTGGCATCCACCGGGGTTGCGCCCAACCCGGTGATGACCAGCACCACCTGTGCACGGTCAACCATGCGGTCATCATTGTTCACGCCGGGGATGATATCGGCCAGACCATTGGTGAGGGACTGCAAATGGCTGAGGGCTTCTGCAACCTCCATGAAGGTCAGATCGGAACTGCCGGTGAAGTTGGCAATGATTCCGGTGGCCTGTTCAATGGGGATGGAGTCCATCAGGGGGTGATGCAGCGCCTTGTCAATTGCTTTTAATGCTTTATGTTCACCTTCTGCCGTGCCGACGGAGAGGATGGAACCGCCTCCATTTTTCATCAACTGGCGGATGTGCGAGAAATCGGTGTTGATCAAACCGGTCTGGTTGACGATCTCGGTAATGCCCTGAATACCCTGGCGCAGGACATCGTCAGCCATGCGGAAAGCCAGATCAAGGGTCAGGTCGCGCGGGGCGATCTGCAGCAGGCGGTCATTGGGAACGGTGATGAGCGTATCGCAATACTGCTGAAGTTTTGCCAGACCATTACGGGCGTTCATCTGACGTTTGCCCATCTCAAAAGAGAAGGGGGTGGATACAATCGCGACGGTGACCGCACCCAGTGACCTGGCGACCCTGGCAGCCACTGGAATGGAACCTGTTCCCGTTCCGCCGCCCATGCCGGCGGTAAGGAAGATCATCTCCGCACCGGAGAGAACTTCGGCGAGGTCGCGGAAACTTTCCTCTGCCGAGGCTTCACCCACACGGGGATCGCCCCCAGCACCCAGACCACGGGTCAGCTTGGGACCAAGCTGAATTTTGGTGGGGGCGAGACAGTTGTTGAGGGCCTGCGAATCGGTGTTGGCGGCGATATATTCAATACCCATCAAGCCGAGTTCAATCATACGATTAATGGCATTCTGTCCACCACCGCCCAGGCCCAGTACTTTCAGTACCGGCTGGTGGGCGAAGATGGGGGTGCGATGGACGGGTTTAACCACGGGTACACTGATATTCATGGGTCACCTCTCTGCCAGTTGAGTTGCAATACTTGTGCCATCTCCGTTGATCCGCTCAACCACGATGCCCGCATGCCGCAGGCGTTCCAGCATTTCCTCAGGGAAGGTTTGTGGACCGCCGAGTACGGTAACCCGCGAAGCCAGGGCTGCTTCAGCCAGCGAGAAGCCAACGGTGGGACGGTATTTCTTTACATATGGACGAATGACGTTTAAATGCCAGTCGGCCACGCCAAACTCGTACAGGGGGAGTAGCAGGTAATGGTGAATGGGGTGTTGCCTGCCATTGCCGTTGACCGGTTCGGCAGGCATGGGACCCGTGTCCACGGAGGTATCCAGCCCCGGTGTATCAGGGGTTGGGGTGGTTTCGCGAACCTGCAGACGGGCAAGTTGTTCAACCGCAGCGTGATGTTGCTCACCCTGGAACCATGTCTGGGTTGCCAGGGGATGGTCGGAGTCCGCTGCCAGCAGCCAGTAGTTGCCCGCGATGACATTGGATGGGATGGGATCCAGCGGTGCGGATGGGTTGGCGGGTTCCACAGCGGGTTGATCAAGCAGCAACCGGCCGGCAGCCACGGCATTCAGCGTCAGATGCGGGTCAACACCGGTGGTATTGCGGGCCGGATCAGTGGCAGCGCCCATGCCGAGCATAATGATCGGGCAGGAGTCGCCAAGCACCGAGCGCGTGATGGCATCGTACCAATCGAAGATGCGAAAGCCGAGTTGATCAGGCTGGGTATCTGATGTGGTGTAAGGGCGGGCGGTGTTCCAGCGCCCGGGACCACCCGCGCCCCAGTTCATCGGGCGGTTCCAGGTCCATGCATAACAGGAGAGTACCAGGTTTTGCAGGATGGCGTTTTGTTTGCGGCGCTCCAGTGCCTCCAGGGTCTGTCGCAAGAAAGCGGTATCCCAGTAGCTGCCGTCAGGTTCAAGAGGAGAAAGAACGGGGTTTACACCGCATTGCAAAGTGGTGTTGGCGTAAGGGATCCAGCGGTCAAGGAAACGGTCCACCAGGTCCTGCTGCGCCCAGCCGCGCGCAGTCCAGGATTTTCGGGCATTGGGGCGGTCGAACCAGATCACGCCGTGCACTCCCCAGCGGGCGTAAGCCGATAGGATGGGCCGGAACTCTGCCGGGTTGGGAGGCGCAAAAATGGGCATGGGATAATGAATGATCGGTTCGATGCCGGCTTCCAGCAAGCCGGATATGAAGTATTCAGGGATGGCGCGCTCCGGGGAACCCTGCAACACCAGCCATGATATGTTCATGTCATGCAGATGGGGCAGCCAGTCTTGCAGGTCCTGGCTGGTATAATGCAGGGTATCGGGGTAATAATGGAAGCCCAGGCGGGTTCGGCGGGCTGGAAAAGGTGAACTGGTTGTTTTCATGGCATCCCATCCTGTTCAAAACAATGAGTTAACTCATGTTGGTACAAGAAATATGCCACACTTGCGAGTCACCATTCCTCTGCTATAATTCAAAGGATGATATTGGTAACCGGCGGGACCGGTTTCGTTGGTCAGGTTTTGATCCGGCAACTGGTCGCGATCGGAAAACCTGTCCGAACCCTGCTTAGACCATCTCCCACTTCTCCCAACCTGCCGCGCGGGATTCCTGTTGAAGTGGCTGTTTGCAGCCTCAAGGATGAACGCGGATTGCGAGCTGCGCTAAAAGGTGTGGACGTCGTTTTCCACCTTGCAGGCAGTGAACGGGCCGGGAGCCGGGCTGATTTGACCGGTGTGGATGTGGAAGGCAGCCAGACACTGGCGAATGCGGCCAACCAGGCTGGCGTGGAGCGGTTTTTCTACCTCAGTCACCTGGGCGCTGACCGCAATTCGGCGTATCCGGTGTTAAAAGCCAAGGCGCTGGCTGAGGCGGCCATTCAGCAGAGCGGCGTGCCTTATACCATTTTTCGGTCAGCGGCTTTGTTTGGGGCAGGCGATCAATTCACCACCTCCATTGCCGGGCTGGTTAAACGCTCCCCATTTGTGGTCTTGTCGCCAGCGGATGGCGGTTCGCGTATTCAGCCGTTGTGGGTGGATGACCTGGTGACCTGCCTGCTGCTTGCCAACGATGACGCCTCCACCGCCCGACAGATAATCGAAGTGGGCGGCGCAGAGTTTTTTACCTTTACACAAGTACTGGAGTGTGTTTTAAGGGCTATGCGCCAACAGCGCAAAATTATATCGGTAGGACCGGCCTATTTGAGGGCGCTTGCATTGTTTGTTGAACAGTCAAACCGGCGTTTTCCCATATCCTTGTTTTGGTTGGATTATTTGGCCGCCGATCGCACCTGCGCATTGGATACCCTGCCGCGCAAATTTGGTCTCATGCCTGCCCGCCTGCACCAGCATCTTGATCATCTTGAACCCCGCATTCCTTCCAGGAGCGTAAAAGCTTGATGGCAACCAATTATCTTTGCATTCATGGACATTTTTATCAGCCCCCCCGCGAGGACCCGCTTACCGGTGAAATCCCCCTTGAACCTGGCGCAGTGCCATACCGTAACTGGAATGAACGCATCCACGATCACTGTTACAAACCCAATGCCGAGCTAAGGAATTTTGAGCGGTTGAGTTTTAACATCGGCCCCACCCTGATTAAGTGGATGCAGGAGTATGACCCTGATACCTTGAAACTCATCACTGAGCAGGATCGGGCCAATGTGGAGCGTCATGGGGTGGGCAACGCCATGGCACAGGCATACAACCATGCCATCATGCCGTTGCAAAACCGCACCACCAAGCTGACCCAGGTACGCTGGGGCATGGCCGACTTTGCCCATCATTTTGGGCACGCACCGGCTGGTATGTGGCTTCCCGAAGCCGGGGTGGACAGCGAGACGCTGGATGTGCTGGCTGAGTGTGGAATCCAATACACCATCCTTGCACCATGGCAGGTGGAAGGCGACCCGGATGTCTCCATCCCACACCGTATCGATCTGCCATCGGGTCGTTCAATTGTGGTGTTCCTGTACCAGCAGGAGTTGAGCATGCGCGTCAGTTTTGATCCTGGCGCAACCGTCAACGCCGACCGGTTCCTGACGGATATATTGCTCTCCAAGTACCGCCCATACCGGAGAAAAACAGACAGCGATCAGTTATTGATGATCGCATCGGACGGCGAACTGTACGGACATCACCAACCCTTCCGTGATAAATTTCTGGCGCACCTCACCAACGGGGCGCTGGCTGATAAGAACGTGGAACTCACTTACCCTGGCCTGTACCTGCGCGATCATGCGGTGGATGGCACGGTGAAATTGAGGGAGAATACCTCGTGGAGTTGCCATCACGGGATATTGCGCTGGTCTGGGGAATGCGGTTGCGCTCCACATGGCGAGTGGAAAGCGCCCCTGCGCATGGCGTTGGAACAGATCGCGGAAGTAGTGGATGAGCAATTCCTGTTGGCTTTGAAAGGTTTGACCGATACCCCGTGGGAGCTGCGTCACGATTATATTCGTGTGATGAACGGCGAGGTGGAGATCGATGATTTTCTGCGCCAGCACCTGGGCGATTCGATTGGCACAGGCAAGATCGAGCAGATTGATGCGCTTCTGCGCGCCCAGGTGGAACGTCAGCGCATGTTCACTTCATGCGGCTGGTTCTTTGACGATTTTGACCGCATAGAGCCGCGCAATAATGTGGCTTATGCGGCTCAAGCCGTTTGGTTGACCCTGCAAGCCTGCGAGATTGACCTGAGCGATGCAGCGCGTGCGTGGCTGAAACCGGTGAAGAGCTGGCGCTCTGGCCTGTGCGCCGATATGGTCTTTGACCGTTGCCTGGAAAGAGCGCGGGAGCATTCTCCCATCACCATGTGGTAAAAAGAAAAAGCCGGACCGAGTAAATGGTCCGGCTTTATGATTCACACTTGCTTTATTCCTCCTCAGGTTCCACCTGATCTGCTTCCAACATATCCGGTTGAAGCGCTTTTGGAGCAGGTCCGGCTGCGTCGAGCAGCTTTTGCACCTGATAGCCAGACCCCTCCTCGGCGGCGAGCAACTCCTGGGATATTTCATATGCTCCCAGGATGCGTTCGATCATCTGGGTGTTGGTCATGCGCGGCTGGCCGGCAATGTCCAGCGCGGCGACCAGGCTCATCCACCAGGCGAACTCCTCCAGTGCTTCCTGATTGAACCACAATACATCCTTGAATCGGTTAATGCCGAGGTAAGTCTGAATGCGGTCATCTGATAGCCAGGTTTCCAGAATCTGGCGCAATGCTTTGCTGCCCAGTGTGTCGTACCAGTGTTGTTGTTCCACCAGGATGCGCACCAGGTTGACCGTCCGCCATGCCAGGGCTTCACTTAGGCCCATGTCTTGATACAGATTGGATAATGAACGACCCAGTTGCCATTCATCCATCCAGCTCAGCGTCTGTTGAACATCACCCAATCCTGAAAGGCGGCCAAGGTTGTGCAGGAAGACCCAACTAAACAGAGCCATCCAGTGTTCGGGTTGTTCATCCAGATTTCCGGTCAGATATTCTGCTGCAGCCGGGAAGGTGCGTGAACCGGGGGCTTTGAAACGGTTGGTCAGCATCGGCAGGCTGAGCAGGGTCTCCATGCGTGCGCGTAGTTCGAGCAGAACGGCGTCCATGTTGTGCCCCTGACCGGTCAGGTAAGCCGCGCCATGCAGCAGGGCGGATTGTTTGTTGATGGCTTCATCAACCACATGGGGGTCAAGAGCCTGATCCTCGTCATTGACCACGCTGGAGATCAGATACTTAAAGTATCCCGGGTTGGCGATCTGCTGGAAGGGGTTTTGCACGGGTTGCAAAACCAGCTCGCGCAGAGCCTCCTCGATGCTGGGCACGCCGCGACCATTCAAGTAAGTGCACAGGTGGCGGTATGACTGGTACATGTCGTCCTGTACCTGGTGGAAATCGACAAACACATAGTATTTGTAAGCGTGTAGATCCAGGAACAGACCCTGGGCTTCAATTTCACTGGTTGAACGGATATACTCCACATGGCTGATGCTGTCCCGGAAGATGACGAAGTGGCCGTCCGATGGGTTCAAGTTGAGCCCTTCAGCCAGACTGCGCTGCACCATACGGCGTTCTCCATCCGGCTGGCGCTGCAGGAAGCCCACCGAGGTGCGGATCCAGCCGCTGGTGGAGGCAAACTTGTTGTGGAATACCACCAGGTTGCGTTCGTTGCCAGAACCGTTGGAATATGCGAAAACATCCTCATTGACAAAGCCTTCGTTGGAGAAGAAATCGTAGAGCAGGAAGTTTTCAACACCCGAGAACATGGCGCGTCGATGCAGGAGGGGGAAGACTTCACGTTCATGGCGTTGCACCAGGTAGGGATCGGGGGTTTCCTCCCACATGGGTCGTTTGAACTCCATGCCGTACTTCTCAGCAAAGCCTTCGATCTGCCCGTGCCCGAACATGGGCAGGCCGGGCATGGTTGCCATGAGGATGCAAATGCCGAAGTATTTGTCACCCTTGCCAAACTGATCCACGGCAGTCCGCTCGTCTGGATTGTTCATGAAGTTAACGTAGCGTTTGAGGATCTCGGGGTCAAATTCCAGGGTGTTTTTCATCACCAACCGGTATTTGGCGTTTTCCTCATTACGCAGCAGGTTCATAAACGCGCTGTTATACACGCGGTGCATACCCAGCGTGCGCACAAAATAACCTTCCATCAGCCAGAAGGCTTCGGCCAGCAGCAGCGTATCCGGGGCTTCCACAGCCATGCGGTCAACCACCTCACGCCAGAACTCGATTGGCATAAGCGCATCGAACTGCTCGCGGGTCATGCCGAACTCTGAACGGGAAGGGATGTCTCCACCGCTGCCGGGTTCAGGGAACCACAGGCGCTGGTAATGTTTCTTGGCAAGCGTCATGGCGGCGTCAAAGCGGATGATGGGGAAGCGACGCGCCACGGCGATGATGGTCTGGATCACGGCTTCGCGCACATCAGGGTTGAGGTAGTTTAATTGCGCTGTGTCATTCCACGGCATGCTGGTTCCATCGTTGCCGTGGTAGATAAACTGCTGCCGTCCGGTGTTGTGATCGACGCGTTTGAACACCACGGCTGCGTCGGTTTTGTCGTAATAGTGGTCCTCAATATAAAGACCCACTGCAGGGTCGCGGGACAGGTTGGGTCCGTTAAAGGAGTAAGAAGGGTAGGGGCTGTAATCCAGCGAGACAAACCGGTCAGGGTGTTGCGTCACCCACCATGAATCCAGTCCCATGTGGTTGGGAACCATGTCGGAGGCCAGGCGGATGCCGCGCAACCAGGCGCGGTCACGCAGGTTGCGGTAGGCTTCCTCACCGCCCAGATCGCCGGCGATGTCGTAACTGTACAGGGAGTAAGCCGACGCGATGGCGTCTGAATTGCCCATCATGCGTTTGATCTCAGCCGATGCCTGACTGCGCTCCCACAGGCCGATCAACCACAGCCCGCTGAACCCCCAGGCTGCCAGGCGGTCGAGTTCTTCATCAGGGATTTGGTCCAATCGCGTGATGGGGCGGTCGAAGTGTTTTGAGAGTTGGGAAAGCCACACGTAGGTGTTTTTGGCAATCAGCACCAGACGGGGCATCCACTCACGGTCCATTGAGAATCTTTCCATCTCATGTTCAGCCGCCCAGGCGGCATCATACACTGGAATGGGGACCGGGCCAGGACCCATGCCAAAGAAGGATATTTTCTCCTCCTCGCGGATGAGATCAAGGCTGGTTAGCAGGCGGTACAAATACCGTCCGAGCAGCTCTGACCAACGCTCGCGGATGTATTCCAGTTGACCTGAAAGTGAATAGGGAATCGCAACGGCAGGAGCACGCAGCATATCCACAAGGTTTTGCTGATCTGGACCAAAACGCGGCTGGGTTTCAAAGAAGGCGTAAAGTTCGTCAATAAAGACCAGATACCCATTCCCCACCCGTAATTCATCATCGGCAAACAGCTCTGCAAACGGCTCCATGGCAGGGTTCTTGTTGGTCACCCATAACATGAGCATTTCTTCGAGGACAGCCTGGCGATTTGGAACCACCTCGTTCACGCCCTGCAGGTAATCTTCAAGGCTTTGCTGATTTTGATATACGCTGATGGGAGGGAAAAGACGGGTAAAGGCGATCAATACCTGATCAACCTCTTCGCGGCCCAGCGCCTCTTCAAGGTATTGCAGCGCTTCCGCCATCACCCCCGGATTGCGCTGGCGTTGATAAAGGTTAACGACGTGATGGAGAATTTCGTCTATCAACCCCATTGCGTTAATATCACCGGCGCGGACGGCTTTCTCGGGGAAGGTGACCAGGTCGCGTCGCTGGTTTATTTTCTGGGCAAAGGCGCGCGCTGCATGAAAATTGGCGAAAATGACATTGCCATGATAGCTGAACAAGGATTGATCAAATTGATACCGGTCGCGGCTGGCGCGGGAAATGTGGAACTCCATGCCTGTCCCTCCTGGCGAGCATAGATAAGAGCGTATATTTGATTATATCAAACCGGGTTGGTTAATTTATCAGATCAGGCAGGCAGTAATGTTCGCCTTTTTTATCGGTGATGGTGATACCGGGGATCAGCGAACCAACTTCAACCAGCTTTGTCAAAGCCCTGCGCACATCGTCCAGCCGCCAGGAGAACAAGGAACGGATTTCGGCCTCGGTGGCGTAACCCAGCGAGCGCATGGCGGTCATAATCAGGTGTCGGCGGGCTTCATACTCGTCAATTTGCCCCGCCTGGGTTTCAATTTCAGGGTAGTAACGTGCCACAATATCGTAGATGAATGCATAGCGCCATGCGCCCACCTCGGCGATGCCCACCGGCAGGACTTTCATTTCCACCTGCAGGGTTTCAAGCGCCTTGTTGAAGCGTCCGTCGCTCTCCGTGGAACTCAAACGGGATGTTTTACGCAGGGCAAGGCTGTCGAGGGGGCCTTCCTTGAGCAGGGCTTCGTAAACGCTTTTGGCTTCCATGGGCAGGTTGCCCAGGCGGTACTGCTCGTGATAATCATTTTCAAAATCGCCGTAGTTGGGCGAGAGCGCGTAAAAGTAGGGCGCCAGTTGCAGGTTGACAAATGTATTGCGTTTTTTTACCAGCCGCGCGTAATACACCCTGCGTTTGCCCAGCAGCTTGTCCTTCCAGTCCCATGTGATGTGTCCCGGATCGTCGTGCTCATCCGGTACGGGGCGGTCGCCTGCGGTGGCGGTCCACAGACTGGGAAAACGCACGCCCTTGTGCGGCCAGAAAAAAATAAAACCGCGCTCATTGATATACGAGACGGCTTCATCAATGGATGCCAGCCGATTTCCGGGTTCGTAATGAAATGTGCGTTGATGAAAAGCCTGGAAGGCTTGCGGGGTGTATTCCATAAATGGCTCGTTTCCGTTAATCTGACGTTGCCGGTGATGGTTCATCTGGTTTGACCGGCATTTTACTTAGTAAAAAAATTCTATTTATGAGCATACCGCAGTTTGGAGATTTTGACAAGAAAGCGAGGGTATTCCGTGGTTATGACAGAGCCGGATCGGAGGAAGGGTTTAATCCATAAATGACGCGATTGGAGGAAGGACACGAATAAAGACTTCATCACCGTCAGAAACCGAAATAGAAAAATCCCCCGGGCCATTCATGACCAGGGGATTTGAACATGCTACTGGTAACGGTTATTCCACACCCAGTATGTGGGTGATGATGTTGGACCCGCTGCCGCCGATGTTTTGCGCCATGCCGATGCGGGCGCCTTCCACCTGGCTGCCTCCGCACTCACCGCGCAATTGCTGCACCACTTCAACAAGCTGGTACATGCCGGTGGCGCCGACGGGATGCCCACGAGCCTTCAACCCGCCGCGCGTGGCGATGGGGATGCGGCCGGTGGGACGTATTTCGCCATCCAGCGCCAGGCGCGGGCCCTGACCCGGCTCGGCGAAACCGCAGGCTTCCAATGACAGGGTGGCCATGATGGTAAAGGCATCGTGCAACTCGAACAGGTCAATATCCTCGGGGCCCAGTCCGGCCTGATCATAAGCCTGGCGGACCGAAAGCTCCGCGGCGGTCAACCAGGTGGGGCGCGGTCGGCTGTGAATGGCAATATGGTCGGTGGCTGCACCGGAACCCAGCACCTTGATGACCTTGTGATCGGGGATGCGCCGGGCGTACTCAACCGGAACCATCACCACGGCGGCTGCGCCGTCGCCCATGGCAGAGGCATCCATCACGGTGATGGGTTCGCACACCATGCCGGCGTTCAGATAGGCTTCTTCTTTGATTGCCTTGCGAAAACGGGCGTTTGGATTGTGCACGCCATTGGCATGCGCGTTGAGGGTGAAACCAGCGAAGTGTTCGCGCTGCCAGCCGTACTGGTGCATGTAAGCGCGCATGGCAAGCGCATTGAGCGCAACAAAGGAAAGCCCCATCTCGGCTTCCCAGTCTGCGTCAGCGGCGGTTGCCAGTTCAGCGGTGATCTCATTGGCTGGCGAGTCGGTCATTTTTTCCACACCCACCACCAGCGCAGCGTTCATTTGTCCGCTGGCAACGGCCATCAAGCCGGAACGGAAAGCAGCCGCGCCGGAACTGCAGGCGGCTTCCACGCGCAAGCCTTCGGCGTAACGCATGCCGATCCAGTCGGCAATGTATGCGCCCAGGTGCTGCTGGTGGTTTGCCGAGCCGGACATCATATTGCCGACAAACAGGCCGTCGGCTGCCTGTAGATGGGCTTCCTCGAGTGCCTGCAGGGCGGCGTCGCCGGCCAGCTCGCGCAACGATTTATCCCACTGCTCGTCCACTTTTGTCTGTCCTATACCAATGATCGCAACTTCTTGCATCTTGTTTCATCTCCCGTGGTCGCTGTCAGGATCTGGCTATCATTATAGGGGCAAATCCTGTCAAACACTATCAAACCCGGTGATACAATAACCCAGACCAAACCGAAATTCAACCCGGCGTCCAATCCTGCCATCTAACGAGAGCCACTCTTATGCAAACCACCCCAACCCGGATCTTTTCGTTCATCTGCCTGGCGATGATCACTGCATGTAATGTGGCCCCTGAGGGGGAACCCACCCCGCCCGCGCCCGCCGCTTTGATGGAGACCGCGCAACCGGTTGATGATGCGGCGACTCCGACGGCGGTGGGGGAGATCCGTCTGTGGGTGGATGAAAACACCCCACAGGAACTGGTGAACATGCTGGATCTGGATGTGACCATGGCTCGATCAGAAAAAGAAGCCGGGGTGGTTTTGCGGGCGCTTGCCCCTGGCGAGGATCTGCCGGTGGTGGGCGTGTGGGTGTATACTGCCGCGGTGCACTTCCCGACCATTACGGATGAAATAACTTTGTCCGTCGTTCGCAATGCATGGAACGGTAAAGGGGGCAAGCCCTTCACCCGCTTTATGATCGGGGAGGCGCATGGTCTGGGTGCATGGCTGGGGGAAGGTGAGATGGATGCAAGCGTCGAGACCACCACGGGTGACTTTACCGGCGAAGCATGGAAAAAAGCCGATACCCTGGCTATTTTTCCTTTTCACTGGCTGGAACCACACTGGAAGGTGCTGCGAGTGGACGGTTCGTCCCCTTACGATGATGACTTTGACCCGTTGACCCACCCGTTGACCGCCCGCTATGGGCTGGCAGGCGACCCGCAGGCTGTCCGCACGCTCATGCAGCAGGTGGACGAGCCGGTTTCCAATTATGATGCAGAGCTGTTGAGTACGGTGGTGTTGACCGGAACAACCGCCCTGGTGCGCCATACCGCCCAACGCATGGAGGAGTACGGCGTGGACTACCCGGCACAGGAGATCGGCGCATGGTTGCGGTCTGCTGACCTGTTGCATGTCAGCAATGAGGTTCCGTTTTATTCAGATTGTCCGCCTGCCGACCCGGTGCGCTTGGAGGCGCGCTTTTGCTCGGACCCATCCTACTTTGCCCTGTTTGAAGAGATCGGTGTGGATGTTGTCGAATTGACCGGAAATCATGTGCTGGACTGGGGCATTCCGGCATTTGAAGAAACGCTGCGTCTGTATGAAGATGAACAACTGCCTTATTATGGCGGAGGATGGAACGAAACAGATGCGGCAAAGCCTTTCCTGTGGGAACACAATGGTAACCGCATTGCATTGATCGGATGCAACGCCATGGGTCCTGAGCACATTCTGGCAACCGATGTTCAACCGGGGCCTGGACGTTGCGACATGGAAGAGTTGAAAACCCGGATCAATGAATTGAAAACGCAGGGGTATCTGCCGGTGGTGACCTTTCAACATTTTGAACTGGATGATTTCAAACCGCAGTCAGGGCAGAGGGTGGATATGCTGGAGGCAGCCAGCGCCGGTGCAGTGATCGTCAGTGGCAGCCAGGCACATTACCCGCAGACCTTTACTTTTGTTGATCATACGTTTGTGCACTTTGGGTTGGGTAATCTGTTTTTTGACCAGGCGGAAGGAAATCAGAAAAAAGCCTTCATTGACCGGCATATCTTTTACAATAGCCGTTATCTGGGGGTTGAATTGGTTACAATCATGATCGAAGATTACGCCCAGCCGCGCTGGATGACCGCGGCAGAACGCGAGAAACTCTTGAAAGGGATCTTTGATGCAGCCATCTGGTAGAAATTGGAACCTCCTGGCCCTGTTCGCCATATTGATGATATTGTCGGCTTGCTCGCCGATCACGGCGGCACGGCAATCCTTTGAACAAACGCGTACCGCCATGTTCCCCACCCGCACGCCTTTCCTGCCCAGCCAGCCGGATGCAGCCCAGCCAGGTGTGCAACCCTCCATCACACCGGTGGGGGCACAGTCGCAGGTCTGGTTTGAAGATACCCTGCCGGAAAGCCTGCCGGGGAAAATTCAATTCTTGACCGATATGCAGACGGCAGTCTCTGCGGATGCCGCCGGATTGCACGTTGGGGTGGTGTTCAGCGAGCAGAATGCATCCCGCTGGGTTTATGCGCTGGTGGTTCCCTTTAACAGCCTGCTGGAGGAAGTCAGTGGTGAAGATGTTCGCGCAGTATGGCGCGGTGAGGAGCGTCCGTGGTTAAACGGCGGAAAGTTATCCGTATCGGCGCGTACCCGCAGTGCTTTTGCGGCGTTGTGGGGTGAGCCAGGCGGACTGGTTGAGGTGGTGGATGAAGCATCGTTGCTGACCCATCCGTGGGCAGGTGGGGCGGGGGTGTTGATCACGCCCTTTGAGAACCTTAATCCGCAGTGGAAGGTGTTGCGTGTGGATGGAATTTCACCGCTGGATGAGGAGTTTAAAGTGGCAAATTATCCACTGC
This sequence comes from Levilinea sp., assembly GCA_034429695.1. Classification (GTDB taxonomy): domain Bacteria; phylum Chloroflexota; class Anaerolineae; order Anaerolineales; family Anaerolineaceae; genus DAOUGC01. The sequence goes on along the minus strand of DAOUGC010000179.1, from coordinate 5,213 downwards.
AGGTATGGTTTGGAGTGCGCGAAGCCAGCGGAAGCGGGCTGGTGCAAATGCCAGCCAGCAACCGCGATGACAGCCACATGACCAGCCTGTTGATCACCGGTGTGACCGCACTGGTGCGCACCACGGGGGCAAAAATGGAATCCAACGGCATGACCTACCCCGGCGAACGGATCGGGGAGTGGTTGCGAGCCGCCGATTTCACCCACATCAGCAATGAGGTCTCTTTCACAGATGCCTGCCCGCCGGCTGACCCTTACCAGACCAGTCTGATCTTTTGCTCAAGACCTGAATATATTGACCTGTTGCAGTACGTGGGGGCAGACATCATCGAGTTGAGCGGCAATCACCTGATGGACTGGCGGGTGGACGCCATGCCGGACAGCCTGGAGATGTACGCCCAGCGCGGCATGAAGTATTACGCTTCCGGGTATACCCTGTCAGAAGCCATGCAACCATTGTTGCTGGAGCACAACGGCAACCGCATCGCCATGATTGGGTGCAATCCGGCAGGACCGCCGTCAGTGTGGGCCACCGAAACCACCCCAGGTGCAGCCCCGTGTGATTGGGATTATATGTACGGCCAGGTCGCCAGCCTGCGTGAGCAGGGGTATTTGCCTGTGGTTACATTGCAGTATTACGAATCGTACAGTCATTACGCGGGTGAGCAGCAAATGGCAGATTTTCACGCACTGGCCAATGCCGGGGCTGGCATTGTCAGCGGCAGTCAGGCGCATTACCCGCAGACCTTTGCCGTGGGTGATGGATATTTCATTCATTATGGTCTGGGTAACCTGTTCTTTGATCAGATGTGGATGCCGGATGGATTTGCGCCTGAGTATTTCTCAGATGCGCTGCCCGTGGCAGGAACCCGCCTGGAGTTTCTGGACCGTCACATCGTTTATGAAGGGCGGCATATATCCACAGAACTTTTGACCGCCGTGCTGGAAGACTGGTCACAACCGCGCTCGATGAGCGCCGACGAACGCCGGGCTTTCCTGGACCAAATTTTTGCGGCGGGTGAATGGGGACAGTAATCGGGGTAAAGCATCAAGCGAGTTGAACCATTTTTGGATGAATGTCATCAAATGAATACAGGGAGGACATCATGAGTGACTTTATTGACCTGACCGTGACCATTCACGGAAACATGCCCACCTGGCCGGGAGACCTGCCGGTGAACGTTTATCGTTTTCGGAAAATTGAGGAAGGTGCAAACGCCAACGCCTCAAGGATCGAGATGGCAGCCCACACAGGAACCCACCTGGATGCTCCATATCACTTTTTGCCGGATGGAAATACCGTTGAGGCGCTGGATCTCAACATCCTGATCGGTGAGTGTCAGGTGATTGAATTGCCTGAAAGCGTTAACGTGGTCACAGCACAGGAGCTGGAAGCCGCCGGGGTGCAGCCGGGTGTGGAACGACTGTTGATCAAAACGCGCAATTCCACATTTTGGGCACAAGAGCTGCCCGATTTTCAGGCTGACTTTGTGGGGGTCGACCTGTCGGGTGCAGAGTGGCTGGCGGCGCACAGGTTGCGACTGATTGGGATTGATTACCTCTCCGTTGCGCCCTACAAAAAGAGCCGCCCAACCCACGAAGTGCTGCTTGGGGCAGGCATGATCGTTGTGGAAGGGCTGGATCTGAGCCATGTACAACCGTGTGTTTACGATTTGATCTGCCTGCCGCTCAAACTGGGCGGGGCAGATGGCGCGCCGTGTCGCGCGGTCTTAAAAATTAAATAACCCAACGGTTTATTCGTTTAGCAGACATACCGGTGGAAAACCCGCTGCAGCCAGACGGGCGGTGTGTTCTGGGGCGGTGTCCAGCAGAAGCCGGTGTATCCTGCCGGCGTCTTGCTTTAATTTGGCAACATCCACACCGCGGCAAACCGGCGGATAATGATCAAGGCGGGCAAAAGCACGCTGGAACATTTTTAGCGCTCCGATGCGGTTGCCGCGCTGAATGTGATGGTACGCCACTCCCACCTGCAGAATGCCCTGATACAGCTCACGTACCGCACTCATATCATCCCGCCAGGCGGTTTCGAGCGCTTCGTGAGCTTCAAAGTACTCGCCCTGGTTGAACAGGTGGATGCCCAAGCGTGCCTGCGGATGGAGATCGCCGTGGCAACTGGTTTGGTAATCGTGTTCTGAAAAGTGAGATTCCCCTTCTCCAACCATGCCCGAAGTATAGCATGCGGCAAGCCTTCCCTGCCAGTCGCGGGCTAATCTGTGATAGGATTAAGCCCAGAACAATCTTGTGATCGACATGGGAGAAATGATGGAACTCAACGATGCGGAAATCCTGCCCCTTTCCATGGAGCACAATTTTTGGACCTGGTCTGCCCAGGCGAGCGTCAAACCGATTGCCGTTAAAAAGGCAAAAGGTGTGTATTTCTGGGATGTAAATGACAAACGCTATCTGGACTTCAATTCGATGGTGATGTGCGTCAACATCGGCCATGGCGATGAGCGCGTGATCGAAGCCATGGTGCAGCAGGCGCGCGACCTGCCTTTTGCAGGCCCTGGCATGGCGACCAAACCCCGCGCACTGTTGGGTAAACTACTGACTGAGATTGTGCCCCCCGGTTTAACCAAGTTCCTCTACACCCTTGGCGGGGCTGACGCGAATGAAAACGCGATCAAGTTCGCCCGCGCGCATACCGGCAGGTTCAAAATCCTCACCCGTTACCGTTCATACCACGGAGCATCTGCAGGGGCAATGGCGCTTACCGGCGATCCACGCCGCCTGGGATGGGAACCCAATCTGATGCCCGGCGTGGTTCATTTTTTGGACCCTTATCGGTACCGTTCCACTTTCCACCAGCATCAACCGGATATTTCTGAGGAGCAGTTCTGCCAGGACTACCTGGATCATTTGGAGGAGATCATCCGCTTTGAAGGACCAGGGACAATAGCGGCAGTGATGATGGAGAGCGTGACGGGAACCAATGGTGTGATCGTGCCGCCTGCCGGTTACATGCAAGGGGTGCGCACCCTGTGTGATAAATACGGCATCCTGATGATCTGCGATGAGGTGATGAGTGGTTTTGGTCGCACCGGTCGTTGGTTTGCCGTGCAACACTGGGACGTGATTCCAGACATCATAACCATGGCAAAGGGGCTGACCTCCGGGTATGCCCCGTTGGGTGCAGTTGCCATGAAACCCGAAATCGCAGCGACATTTGACAAGAAAACCTACCAGGGCGGGTTGACCTATAATGGGCATCCCATCAGCCTGGCGGCTGCCGCGGCGGTGATTGAAGTGATGAAGAGCGACCGGTTGGTGGAGAAAGCTGAAACCACCGGTCAGGTAATGCGCGACATGATGGATGAGCTGGTGGAACGCCATCCATCCGTGGGTGAGGTGCGCTCAATTGGCATGTTTGGGGTGATTGAACTGGTGAAGAACCGCCAGACGCGTGAGCCCATGGCTCCATACAACCAATCCAGCGCAGAGATGAATGCACTGAAGCAATATTTGCTTGACCAGGGATTGTTCCTGTATACCCACTGGCACACCCTGCTGATCATTCCGCCACTAACCATGACGGAGGAACAACTGGCTGAAGGTTTTTCCATCCTGGACAAAGGGTTGGAGATCACCGATAAAGCCGCTACAGGGTGATGGTGTCATTCCCAATAAGCGATGATTACTGGTTGTATTTTTTCGTGTGTAACCTGACGATGGGTTCAGGCATCTAATAATAAAACGACAGGACAAGGTGCATGATGGATTTAACTTTCAATACCATTGGACAACCCGCTCAGGCGGAAAACAAACATGTAAAAGTCCTGATCCTCGGAGCGGGGCCGGCGGGCATGACCGCCGCGCTGTACACCGCACGCGCAGAGTTGGAACCGGTTGTGTTGACCGGCATCCAACTGGGCGGGCAGGCATCTTTAACCAACGTGATTGAAAATTATCCGGGTTTTCCGGAGGGCGTTGGCGGGCTGGAACTGGGCGATCTGTTTCAAAAACAGGCCGAACGTTTTGGCGCGCAGTTTCAATTTGATCTGGCACGCGAGGTGGATTTATCGGTCAAGCCCTTCGCGGTGAAGACCGATTCAGGCAGTTATACGGCTGATGCGCTGATCATCTCCACCGGAGCCAGCCCCAATCATCTCAACGTTCCCGGCGAGGTGGCATTGACCGGTCGGGGCGTGTCCTACTGCGGCACCTGCGACGGCTGGTTCTTCAAGGATAAACGGGTTGTGGTGGTGGGCGGCGGCGACAGCGCACTGGAGGAAGCTCTGTTCCTGACGCGCTTCGCGTCATCGGTCACGGTGATCCACCGCAGAGACGCATTCAGGGCTGGGGCCATTTTGCAGCGCCGCGCCAGGGAGAACGCAAAGATCTCGTATATTATGAATTCGGTGGTCACCCATATTGAAGGCGACCAGGCGGTGAGTGGGGTTCGGTTGAAGAATGTTGTTTCCGGTGAGGAAAGCACCCTGGAGACGGACGGTGTGTTTATTTTCATCGGACACACCCCCAACACTCAAATGTTCGCCGGCAAACTGCAAATGACACCCCTGGGGTACATCGTGACTGATAATTTGATGCAGACCAGCGTACCGGGTGTGTTTGCCGCGGGTGAGGTGAACGACCCCAACTTCCGCCAGGTGATTACATCGGCGGGCATGGGCGCAGCCGCGGCCATACAGGTCACGCGTTTTCTCGAGCAGACCGAAGAACCGCATTCAGCGGTCATGCCGGGATAATCCATCTTTTCATCCTCATTAAATAAATCGTCCCCGATGAGAAATCACCGGGGACGATTTTGATTTTCTGGATTGAGGTTTACGGGGCGGTTGTGGCTGCAGGAGCACTGCCCGTGCCAGCCCAGCTAAACACGCGCGGCATGCTCAATGCGCCGGCTGAGTCGTAAATCGGGTTGCCGTCCTGGGTGGTTCCCGTCTGGCGCACCACGGTCACCGTCCAGCGGATGATGTGCGGTTCGGTGGCGGTGGGACGGAAAGAGGACGGGACAATGAACTTGGTGTCGTTGACGTATTCGGTGATCTTGCGACCGGTGCCCTCGGTGAGGTCTTCCACGGTCACGGCGTAGATCTCGTTTTCGCGCAGCGTGCCAACCGAAGCCCATTGCAGGGTGACGGTGTCAGCACCGGTGATGAAGGTGGCGCCATCAGCGGGAAGCAGCAGGTTGGGCGCGGCATACGGCGGCGGCAACGTGGCGGTGGGGGTGGG
>DAOUGC010000178.1:0-3651 GCA_034429695.1 Levilinea sp. | reverse complement strand
CACGGCATGTTGGGGTATGAGCTGTGGTTGAAGGAACTGGGTGTGCTGACCAACATGATCACCTTTACCTCAGCCAACCTGGGGGGTGGCGACGCGGCTGCGCTGCGCAAGGCAGGTTTTGACCCTGCCAGTTTCCTGCCGGTACCCACGCTGGCGCAGCGCCTGGCTGTGCAGGGCGTGCGCGTGGTGGCGCTGCAGCCGGGCAACATCACCGGCTCGGGGTTGTCCTTGCTGGCGTTGAACGGGGTGGAGATGCTGCCTTACCGCTCGCGCGGCGACCTGTTCTTGAACCTGATCCATCAGTTGCAGCGCCTGAAGGACGAGCGCGCTTATATCTATATGTACTGGCCCGAAGTGGACGAACTTTCGCACCGCTTTGGGCCTGACGATGAGCGGGTGGCAATTGAATTCGCCAGTTTTACGGCAATGCTGAATGAATTTCTGCCGCGCATCAAAGCCGCTGCGGGGGGCGCACCCACCCTGCTGGCGATCACCGCTGATCACGGCCAGACCGTGATGCCGCCTGACCCGCGGTTTGCGATCAATGCCATGCCCGATATCATGGATTGCCTGATCATGCAGCCGGTCAGTGAGCGGCGCATTCCGTATCTGTACGTCAAACACGGGCGCGGGGACGACCTGGCGCACGCAGTTGAGCGGCGCTGGGGCGGCGGCATCCAGTTGATCGATTCACGCCAGGCGGTGCAGGCCGGTTTGTTTGGCGGCGGGCAGCCGTATGCGCGGGCGCTGGAGCGTGTGGCGGACCGGGTGGCGCTGACCGGCGAGGGGCATTACTGGTTCTGGGGGCGCAAGGAGAACCTGACGCTGGGCGGGCACGGCGGGTTGAGCCGCGCCGAAATGCTCACCCCGTTGATATTGATGGAGTTGTGATTTTGTGGAATGTACGGAAGAAACCATCGGATTCCGTGGCGGATTATTGTGCCCAGGTCAAAACTGGTAAGAACACCCCGCCTGTCTCCCCCAAATGGCAAAATGCGCACCCCATGGGGAAGGTGAAAAGGGGTACTTTTAGCACTGGCAAATTGCTAATGAGATGGATTCAGCGATCAGGATCATCACTTTTGTTGCGTGCCTTTACATACCCAAAAACCCGTCAGATTTTGAGGTGAAGGATGTGCCCCGAATCCAGATATTTTGATCTGCCCCTCGACTCGCTGCGGGCGCTTGGAAAATGGGCTGCTGATTGTGCTGAAGTTGCGCGGCCCGTGTTTGAAACGCACGCCCCCACCGATCCCCGTCCACGCGCTGCGATTGAAGGTGTTCGCGCATTTGCTGCCGGCGGAAAACGCACAGCCGCTCTGCGCACCCTGGCGCTGGGAGCCATGCGGGCTGCCAGAGAGGTCGGCGACCCGGCGGCCCAGGCGGCTGCGCGGGCGGCGGGTCTGGCGGCGTCCTCTGCTTATACCCACCCACTCGCAGACGTCCAGCAGACCAAGCACATTGTGGGTCCGGCTGCCCATGCCGCCCTGGCGCTTGAGCTGGAGCGGGGCCATGAGATGATGCCGGGTGAAATCATCCGCGCGGTTGAGAGCGTTCCACCGCAAGTGCAGGAGATCTTGCGAAACATGCCGGCGCGAAGCGATGGAAAAAGCCGCCTGGATCACCTCATGTACATGCTGGATTCTGCCATCCGGAGCAAATGAGACAGGGCAAAACCATTACGCCCGCCTGATCACATTCAAGGATGCCACCTTCCGGGTTGCCTTTTCATTGCCCGGAAAAGCCTCCATCTCGGACAGATAAACCATAAACCCATCCGGCCCGTACTTCATGTCCGATCCATTTACGTGGCTTTCTTCCATGGCGGCGTGTACCACCCTGCCGATCATCAGCGCGAAGGTGCCTTTCCCCGATGGTTCGTGTTGCGACTGGAATACACATTCCAGCGAAAGAAAAGCCTCTTTAATGCGCGGAACCTGGATGCAGTGGCCTGGTTCGGCGGTGAACCCGCCTGCGGCAATTTCATCCGTATCCTCCTCGTTATGAAAAACGGTCTGGTAGCACGCATCGAAATAACGGGCGCTGATGAAGTTGATGCAAAATTGATTGGTCCGCAGGATGTTGTGATAGGTATGCTTGCTCTTAAGCAGCGGTGTGATCGCAAAATAACCTCCGCTGTCGCCATAAAACGAAGACCACGATTGAAAACAGGCATTGGATGCGCCGTTTTCTTTGAGCGTGGTGATCAAGAACAGGGTATGGGGGATGCCCAAAATGGTCTCATAATGCGAGAAGATTTCATATTGCCCGGGCCATTGATCGGTGAAATTATCGGGCAGGCGATCAGGGATTTCAATTTTCATCTTGCTCTCCATAAAAAGAAGGACTTTCAAAATCTGATGCAGGGTTGCCACCTGTACTGATCAGGCTGGAGGAACCCTGGTTATTGATTGGTGCATCCATGACTCTGCCCATTGGTTCAGGATGACCCGCAAAAGTGTGCCCTTGTTTGAATTTATTGACAACTTGCGGAACTAATTGATGATTCGAAAAGAGGAGAGAATGGTATGAAACAGCCCGTCTTCCACTTCTGGCACAATCACACCTGGCAAAGCGAGCATATCAGCCTCCTGCCAGGTATCGTATTCGGTAATATTCACTCTGGATACAAAAAGGGTGCGGGTATCGTTGAGGGGAAATAGATAATGATATGAACCGCAGGATTCGATCTGATCGCTGAATACGTTGCCTTCCAGATCGCCGGCCAATATCCCGGAAACCGGGTAAGCCGGTTGGAGATCAGCCACAATTTCTTCGGCACTCTTTTCCAGTATCTGAATGTTTACATCAAAGTCGGTAAAGTCAAGCAAAACATCACCCACACATCCTTGATCATTGCAACTGCAACCGCCGGATTTCTCGCAATAGGGTCCACCCCAGCCAAAGCATGGATTTTCGTGGGTATACGGCAATACATGACTGAGTTGAATCGCGCTTCCCTTGATGGTCACATCGAGCAGTGCCGGGTAACGGATTTCAAATTCCTGGTCACGATATGTGAGCCAATCATCAGGGATTGGTTGGGACGGTACTGTTGTCACATCCAGGTCAGGAGATGTGTTTTGTGGAGCATCCGGGGTGAGAGATGGAACCACAAAGCGGGTGGATGTGGGCGCAAGTGTGCTGCTGGGAACGAGCGTGAAAGTGGGTGGCGGTTTGGTGGGTGTCCATGTGGGGGGCAACCTCTGGGGCGTGCCATTTCTTTCAGCAGGATCGGGAGTGGAAGAAAGAGATGGCTGGCGAATAGAAAAGGCACAGGCCACACCCAAAATCAGTGGAAGAAGTGCCAAAACAATTGATTGTACGGAAATGGACAGAAATTTTTGGTTGATCATATGGTTGCTCCATAAAATGATCTGCCAATCCATCCACATCGTGCGTGGAGTGACTCAAAAAATCCATGATGGTCAACGGATAAAATGAATGGAAGAAAAATCGGGGGTCCAGCTTTTTATGGATGATTCGATGAATTGAAAAATATTATAGCAAATCTCAAGTGGGGGCGTGAAGAATGTCAAGAGCCTGCTTCGGAATGAATAGCCCCGCCCGCAAAAATGATTATCGACGGGTGTCCGGCGCACATCCATGAAATATCTCCGCCTGTAGGGGCTGGGCGAGAGGAGCGCCATG
>DAOUGC010000177.1:0-7031 GCA_034429695.1 Levilinea sp. | reverse complement strand
GACAGGCCGAACACACCAGGCGGTAGATCTCCGCGCCCACATCGGCCTGGGTGGCGTCTGCTTCAAATGTGGGCAGGATGATCCAGCTTTCGACGGTTGCAGTGGGCTGCATGTCCTGCGGAATGGGCGCAAAGGCAACCGAAAGTGTCCCCACTGCCAGCAGGGTGAGGATCACGAGCGGAAAAAGCAGTAATGGCAGGATGGGTTTCATACTGCTTATATTATCCAAGTTGTAAACAATTGTCAAAAGGGGAGGAGTGGCGGGTGGACGACAGCAGGTAGCAGGCAGAAGAAGTTGCCAGTTATTGTTTAATGTCGATCTGCAGAATTGCAGGGAATGATTACCAAAAAACACCCCTGGCGGAGTGTTTGTGGGTACCCGGAGCGCCAACCATCCCGATCTTCTGCTTGCGCAGTATACCAGCGTGGCGACTTCATCTGTACGTTCTTATATTTCAGGAAGTGTCAGGGATTGTCAACGTAGAGATCGGAAAAACTGGAGCTCGGCTGCTGGTTAACCAAAAACACCCTTGAGGGGTGTTCCGGGTACTCGGGATGGTCATCACGCGATCTTTTGGTTGCCCAGTATGCCTGCTTACCGTCTACATCACTGCCTATTTATGCGTAAGTTGTTGTGCCCCAGGAGTGACTCGAACACTCAACCTAGGCGTTAGGAGTGCCTCGCTCTGTCCTGTTGAGCTACTGGGGCAAGCAGGCAAATTATAGCATGTTTAACGCAGGAGAGGGACGGGTTCCATGCCGTCCCTCTCCACCGTACAACACTTGCTCGGTTTTCGTTCACTTGCCAAAAGAAACATGAGCAGCCATCAGGTACAATGGTTTTCTTTACCCATCCCGCCAGAAGCGGGGGCTGTCACCACGGACAGACCGAATAACCGAACCCTCAGGGGCAGCCAGCCTGCCCCTATTGGGTGGCGTATCGAGGACGATCAGACGCCACCCCGTTCACCAATCGGAACCAGATTGTCTACATCTGTTGCCCGAAAATCCAGGTGATCGGCTGCTCATGCAACCTCACTATAACGAGGCGGAGAGTGGGAGTCAAGACGGTGATTCGCCGGCGGGATTATGGTACAATAAGGGGGTGCGAGTCACCCATGCGGGAGTCGCCAAGCGGTAAGGCAGTAGCCTTCCAAGCTACCATTCGCGGGTTCGAATCCCGTCTCCCGCTCTACCAGATTGTTATTGAAACTAAACATATATCCGATTAACGGATTTTTTTATGTTATGTGGATACAGGGGGACTTATGAAGAAATGCCCATATTGTGCAGAATTGATTCGGGCAATTATTTGTCGATTCTGTGGACGCAATTTACCGAGAATACAGCCAATCCCCACTCCTAGTGCAATAATTATGGTTAAACAGGTGGTGATCATTGTCGTAATATTCCTGGGTATTCTGGCTAGTGTATTTCTCGGGCTGTATGTTTTTTTTGTTTCAAACCTAAATTCGAGTACAGATGAGGTTATAACCCTGGTGGAAGAATCAGATTACCGTGAAGAGGTGGTATTCCGACGGGATCGATGTGATCGGGACATTTTTGATGTGCGGGAAAAAGCAAGATTGATCGAAACTACGCCTGAGATCATTTATGACACCGCATGGCGGGAAGATGTGTCTGACTTGCTCACCGAAGCGCTATATTATTGCTCTCGTATGGACGATGTATCACCCATGCCGGATAGATATGTCAAGGTCCAAAATTATCTGGAATTATGCGCAAGCGACTATGGGGTTGCTGCCACCTTCTTAAATCGTGGTTTACAGGAAGTGAATATCGATAATATTTTGCTGGGGTTGAATTTTATTGACAAAGCTGCAGACTCCTGCAATGAAGCTGATGCTTTGTTTTATATGTATGGTTACTAAAGATTTGCATGGTGTAGATATCACCTAAGTTTGTCCCAACCGCCAAAAAAATGCCAGGGAGTATATTATGAGTCGCCATCCTCTATCCGTGTCCCGGATTATCATCCTTTCGATCGCATTCCTTTTTGTGATGTGTGCCTGCATGTCCACCGGTGGTTCCGAAACATTATCCCCTGATGAGGTGAGCGAAGCCACCTTGCAGGCAATGGTGAATGAAATCTGGGAGACCCGTGAGGCCGAGGAGATGAAGGCAACCGCGACAAGTATGCCGACACCGACAATTGTAATCACGGAAACACCAAAAGCGACCCCGACCCCAGAGATTGGCCAGGTGGAGTTGGAGTATATATCCAGGATTACAGAATTGGGTTATGATTGTGCTGATTACTTGGGCTCGATCTCCACCCTTTCCACCCAGGCAGGTACGGATATCACCCTCATTTTTGATGATGATTGGAAACTTGAGATGGCCATTGCGCTGGCTGGAATTAAGTTAAGCTGTGCTGCCATCGATGAGGTAAGCCCCGTACCAGCTGGGTATGAAAACGTTCAAGCGAATTTGGAGGCGGGGGCAAGGGAATATGATCTGTTCGTGGACGATATGATTGCCGGCCTGGATGAGATGGATCCCGACAAACTGGATTCGGCCATGGTGCATATGCAACAGGGAACGGATTATATCAAAAAGGCAACAGACGATATGATGGAAATTCGATAAACATTTCTGAGAGTCTTAAAATTTTCGGTTCCCGTTTGATTCCATTTTTGGCAGGTTGAGTGTAAAGAATCTGTTAATTCCATCTGAAGAAATTTTTAGTTTTCACACCCATACGTGGAACCATGGCGGTAAGTAACCGAGTCACCCCCATATATGGGGGTATGGAAGCGGCGAGTCTTCCAGTGGTGGCGCTTCGTTTAGTCGACCGCCCCCGAAAGGACTCGTGGAATCCCGTTGATTCGTTAACATTTGATTCCTTAAAATTCCCGCTTTTTTTAGGGTAGCGTATGGTTCCAAACTTGTTGCCAGGCATGATTCCTGCTAGAATCTGGTTGCAATCGCAGGACCAATAGACAATCACAGCCAAATAACCTCCGTACCGCTCCCATATCCATCGGGAATTTTTGTTGTTTCACCCCCGCAGTTGATTTCTCATCTGCGCTGGCCGTGCATTGTCTGTTTTCGGTTGCAGAATATCACCACCTGGAGGGTCCATGAACGCACAACAGGCATGGCAGGCGACCGTAGGTCAGCTTCAAATGGAAATGTCAAAGGCAGCCTTTGACACGTGGGTGCGCAGCGCCGAGTTGATCTCCTGCAAGGAAGATCATTTCAAGGTGGGTGTGCAAAACGCCTACGCGCGAGACTGGCTGGATTCCCGCCTGACCGATACCATCACCCGCATACTCTCCGGCTTAATGGAATGTCCCCAGACGGTTGAATTTGTGGTCTGGCAGAAGGATTACGAAACCGCCGTTGATACCATTGGCGGCGATGAAGAACTGGCTGCGTTCTCCCGCAATGGGGAGGGCCGCCCGACCCCCACCATCAACCCGCGTTATACATTTGATACCTACGTGGTTGGCTCAAGCAACCGCATGGCACATGCCGCCTGCATGGCGGTGGCTGGCAATCCCGCGCACGCTTACAACCCGCTGTTCCTCTACGGAGGCGTTGGGTTGGGCAAGACCCATTTGCTGCACGCCATCGGCAATGAGTGCTGCCGAAAAGGCTTGCAGGTGCTCTACGTCTCATCAGAAGAGTTCGCCAACGACCTGATCACATCCATCCAGAAACGCACCACGGCGGCTTTCCGCGAACGCTACCGCCGCATTGACGTGCTGTTGATCGATGACATCCAGTTCATTGCCGGCAAGGAATCCACCCAGGAAGAGTTCTTCCACACATTCAATACCCTGCACGGGCAGGAAAAACAAATCATCATGTCGTCTGATCGCCCGCCAAAGGCGATGGTGACGCTGGAAGAACGGCTGCGCTCGCGTTTCGAGTGGGGACTGACGGTGGACATTCAGCCGCCCGACCTGGAAACGCGCATGGCGATCCTGCGCACCAAAGCTGAACGTGCTGGCAAGGATGTGCCGGTTGAGATCACCGAGCAGATCGCGCGCCAGATCCAGACCAACATCCGCGAGCTGGAAGGCGCGTTGACGCGCGTGCTGGCTTTCTCGGATTTGTCCGGTCAGCCGGTCACCCCGGCGCTGGTCAGTTCAGCCCTGGCGGACCTGCTGCCGCAGCGCAGCGTGATCGACCCGGACGCCGTGCTGGAAGCCGTGGCGCGCGCCTTTGGCGTGACCTGCGAGCAGATCACCGGGCGCGACCGCTCGCGCGAGATTGCCCTGCCCCGTCAGGTGACCATGTACCTGATGCGCGAAGCCGCCAACGTCAGCCTGCCGCAGATCGGTGCAGCAGTGGGCGGGCGCGATCACTCCACCGTGATGTACGCCTGCGACAAGGTGGCCGACCTGATCGAACGCGACGACCGCCTGCGCCGGCAGGTGGTGCAGATCCGTGAGGCACTGGTGCGTCGCGGTACGGCTTACGCAGTATAAAACCTGGCTCATGAATAAAAAATACCGGGAGTCCCCCTGAGACTCCCGGTCGATATTTTAAAGCGCTGTGGGATTATTTGCTAAATACAGCCATCTTGAAGATGGCACTCCGTTTACAGAGCATGTTCTCAACGATTTTCATTACAAAGCATTACATAATCAATGTGGCGGGTACGGCCCGCTTCGAATAAAATTATTGCATATAAATTCCACCTTTGAGCACGAGAGGAATTTTCGAAAATTCATGAAGCCGCTCTCCACCCTTCTTAGAGACCACCGTAAACGCCTGGGTTTGACGCAAATGGAATTAAGCGCGCGGATGAGCTTCAGCCACACCGTAATCAGCCGGGTGGAGACGGGCGACAGCGGCTATTTGCCGAGTGAGGATTACATTGAGGCAGCCTGTGCCGCCCTGCAACTTTCACCGGTTGAGGAGCAGGAATTATGGCAGGTTTACCGTCAGGCAGCTGGACGAAGGCATGCCGGTGGTGAGCAGGGTGGCTTGCCCGCTGCCCGCCCGGTGAAGAAATATACACTTTATCTGCTGCTCCTGGCGCTGCCGCTGATCGCCGCAGCCGCATGGCTGGCGGTCGGACGCAATGACGGCCGTCCGCTGGCGCTGCCCTATGGTGATGATTTCGAGCCGCCCGGCGATTCACTCAAGAATTGGGATCTGCTCAACAGCGGGTCGTGGCAGGTATTTGAAACCGACGGAACCCACGTTTTCGGGGTCAAGGGTCAAGATTATAACGTGGTCGCCAACGCCTTTCTGGAGGGGTCGGAGGGCTGGGAGGATTACGCCGTAACCTCTGACGTAATTTTTGAAACCGGCGTGTATGAGCAGATCTACTTTGTGGTGCGCACCGCCGGGCGGCGCAACAACTGCACCGGTTATCGCGTGGGCGGCAACCGGCAGGGGGTGGAGATCTTTCGTTTTGATTCGGTTAATGGCGATTGCCGGGGAGAGAGGTTGGCGTTCAACCCGGAGGGGCGGCTGGTTTCACACAAATGGTACAACTTCAGGGTGGAAGTGCAGGGGGATGAAGTGCGCCTGTACCTGGACGACCGGCTGATGGCTGAGGCGCAGGATGGGCGTTACCCGATGGGGGGATTGGGCTTGCTGGCTTATGAAGTCAACCACGCCGGTTTTGACAACCTGATGATCGAAGAACTGTCCAGAGCAGAATAACCTGCCAGCAATTATTATCAAACTCTGAGAAACAATGCTTAATTTTTCAGATATAATATACATAAATTTACCTTATTTATCCGATTGAGATGCCATGAGCCTTGACCGTTTTGGACGCAACATACACTATCTTCGCATCAGCCTGACAGACCATTGCAATCTGCGCTGCGTGTACTGCATGCCGGAGGATATGGTCTTTCGACCCAACGCTGATCTGTTGCAGGACGACGAACTGCTGATGCTGGTGCGGCTGTTCACCCGGCTGGGTTTTGACAAGTTTCGCCTGACCGGCGGCGAGCCGACCGTGCGCGCCAATATCGTCAACCTGGTGGGGGAGATCGCCCGCACGGATGGGGTAAAGTCGCTCTCCATGACCACCAATGGGGTGCTGCTGGAAAAATTGGCGCAGCCGTTAAAGCAGGCGGGTCTGCAGCGCGTCAATGTCAGTTTGGACACGCTGGATCCGGTGCGTTTCCAGCGCATCACCCGCTGGGGCAAGTTTGATCAGGTTTGGGGGGGAATTCTGGCGGCTGAGGCAGCCGGGCTGACGCCGGTGAAGATCAACGCAGTTGTGGCGCGCGGCTTCAACGAGCAGGATGTGGCTTCAATGGCGCGTCTGACGCTGGAGCACCCGTGGCAGGTGCGTTTCATTGAAATGATGCCGTTTGGGGGTGTGAACGGTCTGCAGACGCAGGGGGTGGTCTCCAGCGCCGAGATGATCGAACGCATCAATGCCGAGGTGGGAACGCTTGAGCCGGTGAACAATGGCAGGCTGGATGGTGAGGCGCGCATTTACCGCCTGCCGGATGCCTGCGGTGAGGTGGGTTTCATCTCATCGGTGACGCACCCGTTTTGCGCTGCGTGTACGCGTGCGCGCTTGACGGCCGATGGCCGCCTGCGCCTGTGCTTGTTGAGGGATAAAGAGGTGGATTTGCTGACTCCGCTGCGCCAGGGCGCTGATATTGAAGATCTGCGCCGCCTGATTATTGATGGCATCTGGAACAAGCCGTGGGGTCACGGGCTGGCGCAGGGCGAGTATGCCACCAACCGCACGATGAGCGAAATTGGGGGATAGGACGGGGTGATCTGGGTAACCTGTGGCAAAAAACGGTGGGTTCAAAAGCGTACCCACCCTACAGCGAAAATGACAGGTAGGGTGGGTCGGTGTTTTTCCCGACCCACCGATTGATGCAATATCCAAAAAAGCTGGTGGGTCCAAAAGCGGACCCACCCTACAGCGAAAATGACAGGTGGGATGGGTCGGTGTTTTTCCGACCCACCGATTGATGCAATATTCAAAAAAACGGTGGGGCCATATAGCGGACCCATCCTACAGCGAAAATGACACGTTGATACATAATCCAAAAAAAGCGGTGGGTCCA
>DAOUGC010000176.1:0-2521 GCA_034429695.1 Levilinea sp. | reverse complement strand
CGCGCTACCTCGGCCCGGAAGTCCCGGCCGAAGAGTTGATCTGGCAGGATCCCATCCCCGCCGTCGACCACCAGTTGATTGACGCGGCCGACATCTCTGCGCTGAAGGCCAAAATCCTGGCCTCGGGTCTGACGGTCTCAGAGCTTGTCTCGACCGCCTGGGCCTCCGCCTCCACCTTCCGCAGCTCCGACAAGCGCGGCGGTGCCAACGGCGCGCGCATCCGCCTGGCCCCCCAGAAAGATTGGGAAGTCAACCAGCCAGCCCAACTTGCGCGAGTGCTTGAAACCCTGGAAAGCATCCAGAAAGAATTCAACGCCGCCCAAACCGGCGGGAAGAAGGTTTCCCTGGCCGACCTGATCGTCCTGGGCGGATGCGCCGCGGTCGAGCAGGCCGCGAAAAATGCCGACGTTGCCATCAGCGTGCCCTTTATCCCGGGCCGCATGGATGCCTCGCAAGAGCAGACCGATGTGACCAGCTTTGCTGTGCTCGAGCCCGCCGCCGACGGGTTCCGCAACTACGTCAGGGCCGGCGTCACAACACCAGCCGAGGCGCTCCTGGTCGACCGGTCCCAGCTCCTAAGCCTGACCGCGCCTGAGATGACCGTCCTGCTGGGTGGGCTGCGCGTTCTGGGCGCCAACACCGGGCAGTCAAAGCACGGAATGTTCACCAACCGCCCGGAGACGCTCACCAATGACTACTTCATAAACCTGCTCGACATGCGCACAAAGTGGGTTCCGGCATCCGCAGATCACCAGGTTTACGAAGGCTGCGACCGGGCGACCGGCGCGCCGCGCTGGACCGCCACACGGGTCGACCTGATCTTTGGCTCGCACTCGCAACTGCGCGCCCTGGCAGAGGTCTACGCCTGCGCTGACGCCCAGGAAAAGTTCGTGCGCGACTTCGTCACCGCCTGGGACAAGGTCATGAACCTTGACCGGTTCGATCTCGCCTGAGATTGGTCAGACGCTAATCGACAAAAACAGAGGCTAGCGGTTACAGTTTTTTGGGTTGGGTCCCTCCCGACCAATGGAGGTTGGCCCAACCCAAAAAACACCATTTCTGCAAACAGCAGGCTGTCCGCTATGTGACGGCCTGTGCAGTTGCGCCAGCATCTTCTGGAGATTCCCACCAGGATTTTCCTGATACATTGAACTCATAAATCGCCGCACCACCAAAAAAGCCGGTAACTGCGATAAGCGCCATTAAACACGGGATGGTGGTTATGCCATCAACACAACGTCCACTGCTATCTGTCTCGTTGACAGGGTTGTTCCGCACATACCCATACCGATCCCACTCGCGCGGGTCCCCGGGTTGCGGAATGATGCTGTCCGCCTGGGCGAACCTGCCCAGCGCAGGCGCTACACCACCCCGCCGCTGGAGTCCACCAGCTCGGTCAGGCTGCCCAGGTGGTCGCAATCAAATCACGCTACCTCAACAGGTGTGAAGGTGATGTTGCTCAGATTCAACTCTTCACAGGCACGCATTAAGTTTTCAGTACAAATTATATGAGTGGGAAAATCGGCGACCCTGAATAAATCTTGATTGTTCGGAATGGTCACTTTATCCAGAATAATACTATTTACATTTTTGGGTTTTCTACCACATAAAGAACAAGCAGGGCCGAGTAAAGAGTAAGCTGTTGGATATAAATAAGCGCCCGGCTCGATTTGTGGTTCTAGCAATTCCACGGACGGACTTTTACCAAAGTTCAGCTGGGCAATGCTATATTTCGGCATTCGTACGCTTTTTTCCAATAATGGAGAATACGCTTCACGCCGCATCAACATGGTCCACGGATCAGGCCAAGCAAAATCTCCAATTTTACCCTTCGCTTTTCCAAGCAGTGGTCCAAACGTTGTTCCAGGTGGAGTGGGCAAGTGGTCTGGAACATACTGGCGAAGCTCAGCCTGTAGGGCTTCAAACTCCTCAAAATGTGCAGGTCGAGCTTTGACTAATAAAGTGTCCACGGTCGTTCCGGTTAAGTCAATGACAGGGTAAATAAAGCCCGTCCACGCCCATGTTTGACCACATTGTGGACAGATGATTCCCGGTAGGGACCATTTATGTTCTGCGACCACATCATCGGAATACAGCTTGCCCCAGCTTTTATCATCTCTATTAAGTAAGTAGTATGTCATTTGTCAACTCGCTTGACAACAATTTTCATATCATCTCGAAGGCCAAAATCAGTGAGGAATATCTCTGCTTGCCTTAAAATTTCTGCTTTGGGTGCATCTGGATGCTGACCTCGCCATTCTATCCATGCCTCATTCCATAAACCTCCTCTGGAACCTCGGTGGATATCCTTATGCTTCTGTAAAGGAATGGAAACTAAATAATCATCCACATCTATTCCTTTCTCCTGAAACCATTTAACAAATCTTTGAGGAAACACATGGTGCCAAGGGAAATCCTTGCGCAATCGAGGTGGAACTAATTCTAAGGCATCATCACCAAAACGACCAATGCTACCCGGGATGATCGGTAACACACCCAATAAAGATAACGGACTGCAATC
>DAOUGC010000175.1:0-17984 GCA_034429695.1 Levilinea sp. | reverse complement strand
GCCGCCAGACCGGCATTCTTTCCACCACGGTTTTTAAGATAATCGACAATAAAACTGCGCTGTATGCCGCGCGCCCGATCCAGCGAAACCCCAGGCTGCAGGTACACCACCATCACATCCATCTTCATGCCGGTGGGGTCGGTGTACGTACCCACACGCTTGTAGTGTCGAATGTGCCCGCGAAAACCGGTTTTTATATAATTGGCTGATGCGCTAAAGGCTTTTCTCGTGTCAAGGTGGTTCAGCAATTCACGTGTGAAAATGGCAAATTGCCTTTCGTCAAACGGACTGGCGAGCGTTGTGTTGATCAGGTTGGTGGCAGACTGGCGGTCCATGCAGGGCTCCCCTTTCAAATCAGCATTTCACTTAAAATGACTTCACGGCGCTCGGGCGTGTTTTGTGGTGTGGAAAAATAGGTCTGTAATTGGGCAACCGGTAGTTGGTTGCGTAAAGCCTGCAAAACGGGCAACGGGTCCACCAACCGCTCAATTGATTGTTTAAGACGTTTGGCGGTGGCATTGGGCAACAGGCCGCTCTCCAGCGCCTGCCCCAGCAAACGGATGAACTCATCATCCTCATCGGTGAACGCGGGGTGGTTGCGAAACTCCCGCACGCGCAGGCGGTTGGCAAGATATTGCCGGTTGGTGTGCCCGCCGCCAGGCGTGGCATCATCCTCAGCCGGAGATGTGGCGTTTTCAAACGCCTCCTTGTTTTGCGTCAGAAGATCATAATAGGTTGACGGAACACGCACACGGGGTTCATCCGGCTGACAGCGCAGGCGGTCGGCTGCCTCCAAAAAGCTGAGTTCCAGTACAACCTCAGCGGGGTTCATGCTGCTGAGGAAGAATTTCTTCACCCGCCCACGTCTGAAGAAGGTTAGCAGTTGCTCGCCATGCTGTTCAGGCAGGGTTTCCCCCCTGGCCGAGCGAGCCTTTTTTGGCAATTGTTTCAAACGGGCAAATAGGTCTGGTTGCCCATCACGCACCTCACGGATGATGCGCAGGTATTCCAGATCTGAGCGCTCATCCTCCCCACCAGCTTCATAGGTACCACGGTTGGTAAGACGCTCATACAGGCGGTCGCCAAACATTTCAAAAGAAGCCACCTCCTCCTCATCGGTCAGATAGCGCGCATCCTCACCCAGCAGATTCTGAAAGGCATGCAACTTGGCTTTTATGTTGGCTTCCAACCCCAGCTCGTCATCTGATTCAGATGTGGGGAAAAAGTTAAAAATTTCGATCATCGGATGGTGAGTTCCGACACGGTTGACGCGCCCCACCCTTTGCAACACCCGGGTCGGGTTCCACGGCAGGTCATAATTGATGATGATATTGGCACGATGCAGGTTGATGCCTTCTGAGAGGACATCGGTGGCAATCAGGATCTGGATCTCGTTTTCCGGATTATCAGCCGACGGGTCAAAATTGCGCTCGATCAGCCGTCTGGCATCCACCCGGTTCATACCCCGGCCGGCATGACGCATATCATTGCTGCTGTAAAAACAAACCTTTCCGGGCAGGAGCCCCTCAAGAGCTCGATGGAGGTAAGCTCCGGTTTCTGCAGATTCGGTGAAGATAATCATCTTCTGCCCGTGCAATAAGGGGTTTTCTTCCACCTCTGATAATAACTGCTGCAACTTTGGGTCTTCATCCAGTGTCTGCCACAGGTCGGCAATGCGTTGCAGCAAGGCCAGGTCTTCCTGCAACCGGACGAAATAGGTTGGGTCAAAATCACCTACCGGATAGAGCGAAACACAATCCTCATCCACCAAACGCAGCAATTCCTGTTCATCGTCGCGTTCCAGATAATCATAAACATTAATCTTCTTACTGATAAATATCGTTCCACCCTCTGCCATATGCAGGAATCGTTCATAGGATTGGATAAACCGGTTGATGGTCAATCGGAAGGCATGGAATGAAGAATCCAGCCGTTTTACCAACATGCTCTTCATAAACCCGCGCAGATTGCGTTGTGATTGCTGCTCCAAATCCGAAGCACCATGGGTTAAATACAACAGTGGGGTGTAGCGGGCATAGTGAAAGGATTGCAGTTCATCCAGCGTGCGCATAAAAACATCGTTGGCGCGCTCATCAAAACGATACGCAATGCTATGGGGGTCGTCAATGGAAGGAAAGGTTAATCCCTGAGCGGTGATGTCATCCGAGAAATAGCGAACAATATCTGTGCGGGTTCGCCGAACCATGACATGATCGAGGATCCGTTCGCGAATTTCCCTGGCAACCTGCTGCATCTGCGCCACATATTCAGGCGTACCCTTTGTCAACCGTTGCAGGCGCAAACGCCGTTCATTAAACCAGCCTTCCAGATTGGCCAAGCCAGGAATGGCACTCTGCCGTGGATTTTGGAACAACTTCAACTGGTTAAAAATATCCATGATGGTGTTATTCAAAGGCGTGGCCGAAACCAGAATCACTTTGCGTCCCCAGCAAATATTATGCAGGCGTTCATACCCCTGGGTCAGCTCGTTTCGAAAGCGGTGAGCTTCATCCACAAACACATACTGGTAGCGATCTGCATCATGAATACGGTCCAATTTTCCGAGTGATTCAACCCGAAAACCGGTCACTCCGAAATTGTAAAATGTTTCCTTCCAGTAGTCTTCCAGCACGGGTGGGCAAATGATCAGCTTGCGGCCGGGAAGCTGTTGCGCCAGCAAAGCAGCAATGAATGTTTTCCCAAGACCAACCACATCCGAAAGAAAAACGCCATTATAAACATCCAATATTTTCCGGGCTGCCACCACTGCCTGTTTTTGATAAGCCAGTTCCATGAAGCCATGCGGTAAATAAACCTCATAATCCTGGTCGATATTGATGTCCTCTTTAAAATACTCATATAACAGCTTGAGATATAACTCGTAGGGTGTGATCCGGTCATTGAGCCAGGTTTTCCGCCGGATGGTCTCCACATAAGTCTGATTGACATCCACGGCTTCAGCCCAGAGCTGTTCAAAATGGCTCAGGGCATAATCCACATCCGAACGGTTCTTTAACTCCACATTGAATTCGTATTGATCCTGAAAACCCGACTGGGAAAAATTCGACGAGCCTGTAATCACCCTGCCAAAATCCGGGCTGTTATTGCGGTTAAACCTGCTAATGTAAACCTTGGCATGGATATTATGGCTGGGGTGGGCTTTGATCTCCAGTTGCCCACATTCCAACATTTCAATGAAGCGCCTCACTCCGCGTTCCACATCTTCGCGATCCTCAGAGCGCTCCATTTCCTGTGTCAAGCTCGAAGTAAATCTTTCGATTGTCTCCACATGGGTAAATGGAAGTTCCATTTGACCGCGCTGGTTATCAATAATCTCATAAGCCTGCGAATCCAGATTCAACCCCACCAAAATGCGAATTTTCTCCACACTCGCCAGTGCATCTTCAAGCAAATAAAAACCACTGGTACGAAAATAACCCACCAATACATCAAAATACTGTACGAAGCGCAGCGTGTCGGTGAATCGATCCAGCAGAGTGGTATTCCCGTCATTCGTAAAGAAAGTCAGGTCGCTCATTCTCAATTTGTCCCTTTTGTCGGAGTGTGTAGATAATATTACATCCAAACATCAATTCAGGTCAAATCAAAAACCTCCATTCACCATATGGCATAATAGAATCTAAGTATCCTGCCGCTTCGTGCACCTGAACACAAAAACACTTCAGCCCCGCCAATTATTGACGGGGCTGTTTTTTCTGACTTCTGATCTCTGTCCACCTACCAGATCGTCGTCAATATCAATACCAACACCACCCAGGTTCCTGCAAACACACCGACGATGGTCAACCCGGCCAGCACGGCCGCCCAGGTGTAACGGCGCGCCTCTGATGGCGTCAACTGCTCGCCCTCGGGATGTAAATGGATTGCAAAACGCTCGCGCAGGCCGGGCCGTTCCTTGCCCGGCTCAACCGGACCGCGCCGGAACAAACCGGGCTGCGAAAGGCCTTCCATGCTCGCGATCACGCGGCCATCATCGTCATCGTACTTTTTTTGTTCTCTTGCCATTACCACTAATCCTTGCTAGTTGAACAGATGGCACACCACATGGTGTCCGGGTTCCACTTCGCGGCTCTCCGGCGCCACCTTGCTGCAGATATCCATGCGCATACGGCAGCGCGTGTGGAACTTGCAGCCCGACGGCGGGTTGGCCGGCGAGGGAATACTGCCTTCCAGAATGATACGGTTCATCTTTGCAGACGGGTCCGGCACAGGGGCGGCGCTGAGCAACGCCTGGGTGTAAGGATGCAGCGGGTTCTGGAAGATGGATCGCTTCGGCCCGTACTCCACCAGATTGCCCAGGTACATCACACCCACCTCATCCGAGATGTGCTCCACCACCGAGAGGTCGTGTGAGATGAACAGGTATGCCAGTTTGTATTTCTCCTGCAGGTCTTTCAGCAGGTTGATGATCTGCGCCTGCACCGACACATCCAGCGCAGACACGGGCTCGTCGCACACCACAAACGAAGGGCTGAGCGCGAGTGCGCGGGCAATGCAAATGCGCTGGCGCTGTCCGCCCGAAAACTCGTGCGGGTAGCGGTCTTTATGATACGGCTGCAAACCGCAATTGCGCATGATTGTGTCCAGGTAGTCGTCGTACTCGTTCTTGGGCACAATGCTGTGCTCTTTTACCGCCTCACCGATGATCTCGCTGACCGGCATACGCGGCGACAGGCTGGAGAACGGGTCCTGGAAGATGATCTGCATCTGCGGGCGCAGCGAACGCAGCTCTGAACGGTTGACGGAGAAAATGTCCACACCGTTAAAGATCACGTCGCCGCTGGTCTTTTCATTAAGGCGCAGGATGGTTTTGCCAACCGTTGTCTTGCCGCAACCCGATTCGCCCACCAGCCCCATGGTTTTGCCGCGCTGGATGGAAAAACTGATGCCATCCACGGCTTTCACATACCCCACCACCCGCTGCATCAGGCCAGCCTTGATGGGGAAATACTGCTTGAGGTTTCTCACTTCAAGCATGGTATCAGTCATGGTCGTATTTGTACGCTGTGTATTGAGTGACATGGTTAATCTCCCGTCTGCGCATTCATGTAGTGATAACATGCCACCATGTGCGTCTTGGAAACGTACACTTCCTGTGGATACTCACCATCACAGGCGCCCATGCGCCGCTCGCAACGGTCCTTAAAGTAACAATAATTGGGCATGTTGATGGGGTTGGGCACGCTGCCAGGGATGCTGTACAAGCGCTCAACCGGTCGGTTGATCACCGGCTTGGATTCCATCAAGCCCACGGTGTACGGGTGCAGCGGGCTGTGGAACACCTCAGACACAGTGCCTTTTTCAACAATGCGCCCTGCGTACATCACCACAACGTAGTCAGCCATGTCAGCGATGACACCCAGGTCGTGGGTGATCAACATGATGCTGGAATTAATCTTGTCCTTTAGGTTACGCAGCAGGTCCAGGATCTGCGCCTGAATGGTCACATCCAGCGCGGTGGTGGGTTCATCTGCGATGATCAGGATGGGCGTGCAGGCCAATGCCATGGCAATCATGATGCGCTGACGCATACCACCCGAAAGTTCATGCGGGTACATTTTGTAAACGCCGGTATTGTTGGCAATACCCACCATGTCGATCATCCTGAGCGTCACTTCCTGCACCTGCTCATCGGTCATGATCGGATTATGCAGTTTGACCACCTCATCGATCTGGTCGCCAACCCGGAACACCGGGTTCAGGCTGGTCATCGGCTCCTGGAAGATCATGGAGACCGCACTACCGCGCAAGGTCTCCATCACCGAGGTCGGTGTTTTGGCGATATCGTACACCTTGTCACCGGCATTAAAGCGGATGGAGCCTTCAACGATCTGCCCGGATGGACGCTGCAGCAACTGCATCAACGAAAGCGAAGTGACCGATTTTCCACATCCTGATTCACCCACCACACCCACGGTCTTCCCTTCAGGGATTTCAAAACTCACCCCATCCACCGCTTTAACGGTGCCGATATCGGTGAAGAAATAGGTGTGCAGGTTGTCAAATTCCACCACATTTCGCGGGTCGCGCATGCGGGTCAGGTATTCACTCTCGGGCACATTCTGACGACTGCGCTGCCGTTCGTACATACCGGTGATGCGGCGATTTTCACGCGCAATCCTCGCCATCTCTGACGCGGACAGATGGCTGCTGTCATTGGACTTCGCTTTCCCTTTGAAGAGGTCAAGAATGGATTTTCTCTGTGTTGCCATGTATCTTACCTACCTTTGCGTCCGCGGATCGTAAGCGTCGCGCAAACCGTCGCCAACGAAGTTGAAGCCCAGTACGGTCAAGAGGATCAACATGCCTGCCGGGATCCACATGAACCAGAAATTGGTCATAACGAAGGCATCTGAAGCCGTGTTGATGATCGAGCCCCACGAAGCCAGCGGATATTTAATTCCCAGACCCAAAAAGCCCAGGGTCGCTTCTGTGATGATGATCGCACCCAAACCGGCAGTGGCTTGAACGATCATCAACGGCATGACGTTGGGAACCAAATGTTTCATGATGCGGCGGCTGGTGCGAATACCCGTCGCCTCGGTTGCCACCATGAAGTCCTGCTCACGGAGGGACAGGATCTGTCCGCGAACGATGCGTGCCACGCCCGTCCAACCGAGCAAACCCAGCACTGCCATCAACAGGAAAATTCTCACCATGGGTTGAACTTCCAACGCATCCATTACAGAACCAAAAATCAACACCATCGGCCAGAAGGGAATGCTGTTGAACAAATCCACAAAACGCATGAGCGCCGTATCGACAGCGCCGCCAAAATAACCGGAGATGCCGCCCACCAGAATACCGAGCGAGACCTCCAGCAGGATGACCACAAAACCGACCATCAAAGAGACGCGTCCGCCAAACATCAAACGGGTCATCACGTCCATGCCGTTGTTGTCCAGCCCCAGCGGGTGTTCCACTGAAGGAGCCTCATACTGCCGGATCAGCTCAGTGCTGGTTTCACGCTTGACATTAAACGTGGTGTTCACGCGATTGATGGTGAATTCTTCTTCTGTACCATCCGCATCAGTGTAATTGAAACTGGTCTCGCGGTTATCAATCGCTTCACGCACCGCCGATTTGAAATCAACCGTCAGGAACAACGACTGGTCAAGGGGGTTGACGATGATATTTGAGACTTCGGCAAATTCAGCCCCATCCTTGTTCAGGATTGTGATCTGCCCCTCGCCATAATTGACGTTAAAGGTCTGGCCCGCAGCCACAAATTTGGTAATGTTTTTGGCAAAAGCGCGGCTGGATGCCAGTTTGAACTCGTAGGAGTTGACGACCGCTGAATCTGCCTGATTATAGGCATCGTACACATTCAACAGGGCAATGGCCACATCGCGTTCTGTTGAAATGCGGGTTACCTTCTTATTCTTGGTGATGCGATAAATCACATCATCCACCACAAAGGATTCACCTTTGGCATTTTCGTAGGCTGCCACAACTGCAGGAGGAACATCGGCGCCATTCACCGGGTTCACCTTGCCCAGCAGATCTTCTGCGATGGGTTGCAGCTCAAGGATGCGGTAGATGTTTTCGCCCTCTTCCACGTAGTAATACACCACATCATTGGCAGTGAAGGTCTCAACACCCTTGCCAAGCGCCAGCAGGAACTGCGCGCGCTCAGCGCCGCCGAAATCCTCAGATTCTGCTGTGGTATACCGTAATTCCTCATTATAGGTTGCGCCGGCATAATCCTTGGTCATGGTGCCAACGCCCTTGAATACCTGCACCTGTGTATATGGAGAGAACACAGGCCCCAGGAATGAGAATGTAAACATGAAGAACAAAATGGCAAAACCGATCACGGCAAGCCGGTTGCGGATAAACCGTTTGAAAACAAGCATTCCCGGAGAAAGCACTTTAACGCGCCTGGCGTCATCAAGCTGCATCTCCTCGGCTTTATCGCCGTCACGGACAATTTCCTGTTCGATTTCCTGATTCGCTTCGTTGATTATAGACATGTCACACCGCCGTTAATTGGCTCTGACACGCGGGTCCACCACAGCATACATAATGTCTGCAACGATGAGACTGACCTGCGTGAGAATAATGAGGAATGTTGCATAAAACATGGCAAATGGAATGTCGCCGCGGATGATCGCCTGATAGGAAATGTAACCAATGCCAGGGATCTGGAAAAGCGTTTCCGTAATCAGCGAACCGCCAAACAAAGCGGGCAACAGATAACTCAAGAATGACACCAGCGGGATGAGGGTGTTTCTGAAGGCGTGTTTGTTAATCACCACTTTTTCAGAAAGACCCTTTGCACGAGCAGTGCGGATGTAATCGGAATTGAGCACTTCCAACATGTTTGTGCGGGTATAACGCATGAGACCGCCGATGGAAAGCATCATCAAAACAATCACCGGCAGCACCATGTGATAACCGATATCCATGACCTTCTCAATCGGCGTCATGGAGGAGTAAAACCGACCGGTCAAACCATAAAGGTCAAACCAACCCAGCTTGATGGAAAAAACATATTTCACCAACGTCGCCAGGAAAAACGTTGGCAGTGAGATGCCCATTAATGCAAATACTGTGATGCTGTAATCCGTCTTACTGTATTGCTTCCTTGCCGCCAGAATACCCAATGGTATGGCAATAAACACTTCCACGATTAACGTGATGATGTTGATGATGACGGAATACCAAATCACCTGCGAAAATTTCTCAGTTACGGGAATACCGTAATGCCAGGAATCTCCGAATTCACCCCTTACTGCATTTCCCAGCCAGCCGAAAAACCCGGGGACAATTCCGACATCGAGATTATAGACATCGTTGAGCTGATCCAGCCACTCCTGATAGGTCTTGGTGCTCAGCGGATTGCTCGCCCTTTGCCTCGCAATGGTTTCGACATAGGAGGTCGGAAGGCAGCGAATAACGGTATAGATCACCAACGCTCCAAAGAACGTGATGAACAGGCCCAACAAAATTCTCCTGAGAATAAAGTTACGCATGGCAGTCCTTCATATCAACCCGATATATGAGTCCTTTTTAATCTTGGCCCCAGACAATTTGTGAGCCCACCCACAGGTGGGCTCACAAGATTTGCCTGTGGCAAGCGCAGGACTTACGTTACGCTAGTTCATCTCAAGCAGTTCGATGTCGTTCAACCAGCCCCAGAAGGTGGTGATGTCGGGGGTGATGGTGTCGATGTTCATGCGCTGAGTGCTGAAGATGACGCTGTTCTGGCGCTGGTAGGTCGGAACCTCGACAGCCCAGTCAATGATGAGGTCGAGCGCCTGCTTGTAGATGGCCTTGCGATAATTCTGGTCATCGCTCTGGCGGGCGTCAACAATCAACTGATCCAGTTCGGCGTCACGGATGTGATAGTGGTTCGAGTCGGAACCGCCCTCGCCAACCACGCTGCTGCTGTGGTAGACCTGGTACATGTCCGGGTCGATGGTGGCGCCCCAGGCAGCGGTCCACATTTCCTGCGTACCGGCATCCAGGGAGTCCCAAAGGATGTTGGAGTCAGCGGGGTCGTTGATCTTGAGCTCGAAGCCCATCTTGGCCAGCGAAGCCTGCGCGCTGG
Organism: Levilinea sp.; assembly: GCA_034429695.1. Lineage (GTDB taxonomy): Bacteria > Chloroflexota > Anaerolineae > Anaerolineales > Anaerolineaceae > DAOUGC01. Next base: position 8,410 of record DAOUGC010000175.1, on the reverse strand, counting down.
TGAGGATGGCAAAAGCGGGGTGATCGCCAGTGCCGTCGCCAGGGACGATGATCTCGTAGCTCAGCTTGGCGCCTTCGGGGGCAGCGGTCAGCATACCGTTCTCAACGGTGAAACCAGCGGCCTCAAAGTAACCCAGGGCAGCCGCTTCGGCAGCCGCGTACTTCTCTTCGGGGGTCATTTCGGCGGTGTAGATGGGATTGCCTTCGACATCGGTCGAGAAAGCCACCTTGTAGTCTTCGTCGGTCGGCTGGGGAGCAGCCCACGAGGTATTGGAGATGGGGTAGTTGATGACGGAAGCAGCTTCACCATAGTAGCTGTCGATGGCAACATCGCGATGGACAGCGAAGATGGTGGCAAGCGCCTTGCGCAGGCTCTTGGAGGCATCCGAGGCAGGCTCGCCGCCAACGTTCACGGTGTCGGCATTGATACCGATGTAACCGTAACCCAGGTTGTCAACCTTGCTGGTGGTGATGACGTCGCCAGTGATCTCGCCATTGGAGTTGTAGGAAGCAACTTCTTCGAAGCGGGCGCGGGAACCGGTCATGTTGCCAGCGTCAGCGGTACCGGTCTGAACAGCCGAGGCGAACTCGGAAGTCACGGTTTCCTTGAACTGAATTTCAGCAATCTTCGGGCAGCCACGATAGAAGTACGGATTGGCTTCGAAGAACACAACCTTGTTCTCATACTGGACGAACTTGTAGGGGCCAGCACCCATGGGGGTGGCGGTCAGGCTTTCCTGCTTGGACAGGTCGCCGTAGTCAAAACCGAACATGTTGTTTTCGTAGTCGTACTTGGCAGCGTCGCCGTAGTAATGCAGCGGGGCGACCTGAATGCCCATGATCGAGTAAACCGCCGGGGCTTCGTAACCATTGGTGGTCACTTCCACGGTGTAGTCATCGATCTTCTTGATGCCGGCGATATTGGGAACGCCAGCCCCGCCCATGCTCTCGTCCTGGGGACCCCAGAAGCCAATGAAATCGGAGTTCACATTGCCCAGCACGTCGGTGCCGTTGGCGGATTCAACCGAAGCGTAAGCCACGGGGTCGCCTTCGTAAGCGGCAACGGTTTCGTTGTAGTAATCTTCCACGGTGGGGAAGGATTCGACCATGTCGTAGGTGGTGCCGGAGGGTGAAGCGGTGAACACGCCATCGGCAACCTCACCGTAACCCCACAGAGCCATGCCCAGCACAACCTGCAGGCCTTCGCTGGCAGCCACTTCTTCAGGGGTCTTGCCGATATATTCTTCGGCATAGGCGTCAGCATATTCGGCATTCACGTAGTCAACAATGCCCTGAACGTCCGCCATCCATTCTTCCTTCAGACGGGCCCAGAAGTCGTCCTGCTGTTCCTGGGTCCAGGCATCGGCGTCTGACCATTCATGGTCCGGACCGGCAGCGTAAATCTCTTCGGCGAGAGCAGCATACTTATCGTACACTTCGCTGGTGGTCTGGGTCTGATAGTCCTTCAGACCGACGATGTCGTAGGAACCAAGGGTGGTGGAACCAACGTAGGAAGGATCGAGGAGGGTATAGTAGGTGAAAATGACATCATCAGCGGTCACGGGCTCGCCATCGGAGAACTTCATGCCGACGCGCAGGCGGGCGGTGTACTTGGTGGTGTCGGTTGCTTCGTCATATTCAACGGAGACGTCAGCCGGGCCCTTGTAGAGGTAATCGGTGCCGTTGTAATTGACGGTTTCGCCTTCGATCGCGTTGTAGATGATGCCACCCACGCGGTCAGTGGTGAGCAGCGTGATCTGGGTCATCGCAGCCACGTCCTGATCGTAAGCGGTGTCAGCGAAGAAGGGGCTGAATTTCTGCGAGAAAGTGTCATAAGCCACTACCAGCGGGGTGTCGATGGTGGGCTCAGTGGGCAGATTCTCGGCAAAGGGCTGCTCTTCAAAAGCGGGCGCAGCCGGTTCTTCAGCGGTGGGTTCCTCAGCCGCAGGTTCCTCAGCAGCCGGTTCTTCGGCAGCGGGTTCTTCTACAGCAGGTTCGTCAACCGCAGGCTCCTGTACGGGGGCCGTGGGAGTGCACGCAGCCATGATCATGCTCAAGGCAATCAATACGGCAAGCAAAGTGGATAACTTACGCATTTTCTTCTCCTGTGGAATTTGGGATAATACTGATGTCTTTCAGATGTATGAGGTTCGCCCTATTACACCTCCTTTCTAAGGTTTGTTAATGGGTCAATTAAGTATATCTCATTTAACCCATTTCCTGTTGTTATGAATTCTTACTTTTGTACCCAAATACGACATACTTTAGTAATATTTTCCTATAGATGCATTAATAGCGGATTAGAAAACCGCTTCAAAACTTAACAAATCGTAAATGAATGACATCCATATAGAAAACAAAAAAAGGCGCAATTGCGCCTTTTTGGATTTGGCTTTGGAAATCTTTATCCTGCCATTAATAAAGCATCCCACTGTTCATGCGCATGACCACATCCATCCTTGGCAAAATGCTCAGGTCGTGGGTGGCGATGATTACACAATAGCCTGCGGAATGAGCAAGATCCACCAGGATGTCCATAATGTTACGGCTGTTCTCTTCATCCAGATTTCCGGTCGGCTCATCGGCGAGCAACAACCGCGAATTCATCGACAATGCTCTGGCAATGGCAACGCGCTGCTGCTCACCTCCAGACAGCATACCCGGAAACCGGTCGAGGGCTGATTCAGGCAATGCCACCTTTGCAACCAGATCCCGCGCCCGCTCACGTGCCTGCTTTCCCCGGAAACCCCGCAATTCCATTGGGAAGGTAATATTCTCTGACACGGTCAGCAACGGAAATAATCGGTAATTTTGATAGATCATCGCCGCACATTCCCGGCGGTACTTTGCCAGATCCATACTGGCGATGGGTTCCCCCTCAAACAATACCATTCCTGAAGAAGGCAACTCCAGCCCACCCAGCAGGGAGAGCAGCGTACTTTTTCCGCTGCCCGACCGGCCCACAATGGCGTATACCTTTCCCTGCTCAAAGTTGCAGGTTACCTGCCGAATGGCATCCACCCGTTGAGATTGACCGTGATAACTAAAAGACACATTATGCAATTCAAGAATGGTCAAACCGGTTCCCTCCTTACTCCCTGTCCAGCAAATTGGTCAGAGCACTGGCGCGCATCATGACCAGGATGGAAATTGCGCCACCGCCCAGATAACACCCTAGGAATCCAATCAACAACAACCAGTGCAATCGATTTGGAGTGGTCCCCATAAAACGCCAGAAGGCCATGCCAGCCCCCGTCCCCATCAGGCATAAGAATGCCTGCTCCAGGAAGAAGCCAAAGAAGGTTTCTGCACGGGTTGCACCCAGTCCGCGCATGATGGCAAGTTCCATTTTGCGGCTGGCAACCATCAGGAAAGCCGTTCCAAGCGCAATGATTCCCACCAGAATATACAGGAAAGGATACAGGGTATTGATGTATCGGATTTGCTGCTTTACACTGGCCACCGCGTTATTAAAAGTGGCATCCCGAATCACAATAAATTCTCGTACCCTGCCCACATGGTTTACCTGCGAATAACCATAATCCGTCAGGTAATCCTTGAATTCCCCCAGTTTGTGTGAATCGCGCAGTTCAAAGCTGGCACTGTGAAATATTGAGGACTGTAACACGTCCTTTTCCCTGGCGCTCCACTCTCGCGGATTTCCTTCAACCGAATCCACATTGGTGGGGCTATCTCCCCAGATGAGACGGGTATCAAAAAACAACGCCAGGGGAGCGTATATGGTATCGGCTGTACCCTGCTTTACGTAACTGCCCACAACCTTTAAATCAAAATGTCGAAATATCCTTGCCCCATCCTCTGTACTCTGGGTAACCTGGTTGATCGCCACCCGGATCGTATCACCCATATGGATGTCATGCCTGGCCATGAACGCGGTTGTGATCAGGCAGGTACGTACGTATGGGTCACCGCGCGATACGCTTAAAAAGGTCTCATCATAATCTTCCAAAAAGTCCATGCGGATCGTATCAGAATGAAAAAACTCAGGGACGGTACGCAACTGATTTGTGGCAGTCAACTCAGGTCCTGCCTGAATGTCAGCCTGCAATGACTCGTAGGCAAAACCGTTGGTTGGCACAAGCAATTGCCCGGCTGTGCCATCGCCTCCATCCGCGGTGCGGCTTATGCCCAGATAATAAAATGGGGTTCCCACCGAGACTGAAAGATTGGAGATCAGACCGCTATGATACAGATTACCCACATCATAGGCGGCCAACACCTGATGCCCTAGTTGCTTGCCGTAAATATCAGTATGGTAGCCTGCAATGGTTGTATTGTCGTAAATGGCTTCCAGTTGCTGGTTATATCGTTCCACAGTACCAGCCAACTGTCCAAAAAACAACACCACGCACAATGCCAGCAACAGCGCCACCAGGCTTCGCCAACCTCCGCGCAGTACAGAAAGCATTGCAAACTTAAAGCCGCCACCCGGCAAATGTGACGTGCGATATCGGCGGTGGAGTTTCCAGACATTTTTTCGCCCAGCCCGACGCTGCCGAAGATTACTGATCACAAAACCTGCACAGGCAAGCAGTGCAAAAGCAACCACAGCCGCCCCCACCCATGCGAACAAAGACCAGGGCAGGTGCGGTGCAAACTCCAATGTACGGGCAACGGTGAGGTTTCCATTGCTGTAGCGGGCATCAACAAGCGCAAAATCTCCCACAGATTGTGATACAAGCCTTAGGATCACATCATGCAATCGGTATCCAGCAACCGCACCGCTGCCGCTGGCAAGCAAGGCAATCATACCGGCGCTGATCAAAAAATGTGCCCCCACCTGCAATCGGCTGGCCCCCAGCATCAACATGGTTTCACCGGTTTCCCGCTGGCGATATACAAACAAAAAACCAAACAACACCAAAACTGCCACCTGCACCAATACGCACACGCCGGTCACGATGCGGGCAATGGTCAGGATGGTTTCAAATGGTATGGCAACCGTCGAATAACCCTGATCGTAAACAGATATTTGAAAACGTTCGGGCAATTGTTTTTCGACCCGGGCCATAAAGTCAGCCGCTTGATCATTGCGTAAAACCGCCTGCCCAACGGCGTAACCCACCGGGTAAGCGGTGAAAGGCACTCCAGCCGAACGTGGGGCGTATACATACCAACTTTTGTCCATTACTGTATTGGTAATCCCCACCACCGTATGGCTGATGTGGTGCACATCCAGGGCAGCGTCATAAGTGTTGTAAAGCCCTGGCCGGTCAGACATCGCCACAGAAAGGTCAATGGCATCACCGAGGCCAATTCCCAGCCGGGCGGCCATTAATTCAGAGATCACCGCCACACGGCTGCCGTTTTCATATTCTTCCTCGGTGAAAGGTCTGCCCTGGACAAAATATAATTCCTGCTGATGAAATGGGTACAACGCCATCAAGTTGTCAGTGGCAGAAATCATCACACTGTTGTTAAGCACGCGCAACAGATCAGCCACCTGCAGCAAGCGGGAATCCGGCGGGATCTGATACCCGGCAGGTATGCCATCGGCAGTAATATCCACCACTCTGGGAAGATCCTGCCCGCCCGGAAACCCTTCCAGCACATCGGCAGGGATCACCCGCAGGCGGCGCAATGGTGAGCGCATCTGATATACCTCACCAAATACCAAATAAATTCGCCCCGGTTCAAATGTGCCAAAATCGTCATCAATCAGGATCAGGGTCCCGGCTTCACTGCGCGAGGAATATGGAACCTCATACACTGTCCCGGAATACTGATGATGCGTTTCAGTAAACGCCACATTTCCCACCACCAACACAGAAAACATGCGATAAGGCATGTAAGGGTCGGTTCGCCAGAAACCATCAACACTTCCCAGTGTCCGATGAGGGGTCTCCCACGATAATGTGGCAGCATCACTCGTAATGGTGGTTGCATCAAACTGCGCCAACGCATCTGCCATTACAGGATCGTAGGCGGTATCATGCGGATACCCCTCGCCCATATATTCCACCAGACCAATGGTGGTGTAATAATCCTCACACTCTTTCAGGAATTGCGACACCGATGCCCAGACACTTACCCCCAGAGAGAGCGCCAGGGTCAGGGCAAAGATCACCAGCAAAAAAATGATGGTTTTCCCCCAAGAACGGATGATGCTGTATATACTGTTGCGAAAGATCATCTCCACCCGATTTGCCTTAAAGTACTTGAATGATGGTTGCGATGCGTCGTGATTGCCCGGGTTGATGTTACCGATGAATGAATGTAAACATCCCGATCGCCAGATAAAGCCGCGAGTACGCGATCTAAAAGGAAAAGTCCCCCACCCGGGCATGCACCGGGCCGGTTAACCATTTATTTAGGAAAATCTCTCGGAGCTGGCAAAATCATTATACAAACATGGTCGGGGCAATGTATTAAATTATTTTAATAAAAAACGCCCCAAATTTACCAACCCTGAAGAATTCCCCCCACCCATCTGCCGGATAGAAAATGATGTTTCGCCCTGTTATTATGCGCCGGTATTCTTATTGAAAAGCATCAATAATTCTTATATAATAAAGGAAACGTCCCAGCCAGCATCCCCCCTCAAGCACAACCAAATAAATTAGGACAGGCTTGATTCGAATTCCGCCTGTAGCTTTAGCCCTTCATCAGGACAGGTAAGGAGGCCAGGATGAATGTGCGCCGAAGGATTTCCGTAATCATGGGGACAATATTCTATATTCTTGTCAGTTGCTCCTTGTTTCAAACCCCCCAGCAGATAATTAAAGATAACACCACCATAACACCGCTCCCGACATGGAAGACCGAACGGTATTCGAACGAGATGTTTTCGTTCACCGTTCCGAAAGATTGGAGCATTAATGAAGGCCCATCAGCGCAGGGACAAAATGCATGGAATTACCGAAATCTGGGGCTGACAATTTTGGTCGAAGTGCGCAGCCCAACCAGGTTACCCATGGTGACGATCACCTCACTTGATATGCCGGCAGACGCCAGCATGATGGATTTATTTAATCAGACTTATGACGCCATTAATGGTGAAATCACCAGGATATCAGATGAAGAAACAAACATCGCAGGGCAATCAGCATTGACCAGGCGCTATAACCGCCCGTGGGGAGAACCATGGTATACCTTTCAGGAAAGCTGGGTGGAATGGAACAATAAGATCTATGTGATCGCCTGCATGTGGCAACTCGATCCATCCAGGGATGAGCTTGAGGGATGCGACACCGTCCTTTCGACTTTCCAGTTTAATGAACCCGAATCAGGCTCATCAACAACCACACAAACACAGGAACCACCCACCCAGAATACCTTTTCTGGAACCTGTCAGGAGAACGAAAATAAAATTGCATTTTCTTATGATCCAATGGACCTGTCCGGTGTGCATTACGGTATCTACATCATGGATGCAGATGGGTCCAACAGAAAACGACTTTCCAGCGAAGATATGCGCAATGACCGCATGCCGGCATGGTCACCTGAGCGCTGCCGGATAGCTTACACAACGGTTACTGAAAACGGAGATGATGATATCCACGTAATGAACGCCGACGGCAGCAACGTTCAACAATTGACCACAGACCCTGCCCGGGATATCTTTCCGGAATGGTCGCCCGATGGGAAGCATATCGCCTTCATCTCTTACCGTGATGGATTCAGGAATCTTTTCGTTATGAACGCAGACGGGAGTGATCAACGTCAGTTGACATTTAATCAAAATGAATTCACCCAATGGCTGGACTGGTCGCCCGATGGCATGTATATCACTTATACGTTTAATCCAGAAGGAGAGGATGATGGTGAAAGTCTTTACGTAATCCAACCAGACGGAAATGACGAGCATCAAATAACACCTCCAGCCGGGCGGGATCACGATGGTGAACCAGCCTGGTCACCGGATGGCAAAACATTGTATTTTCTTTCCAATCGCGGGGCGTATGTCGATATATGGAAAATCAATCGGGATGGAAGTGGGTTGCAACAGATTTCCAATGTGACCGCCTCAGGAATATCCATCGAACACAGCCTGCGCATCTCTCCGGATGGTAAGCAACTATTATTTTATGGTATTGGCGCAGACGGCGTTCAATGGATGACTGATCTTTTCGTCATCAATGTGGATGGCTCCGGAATAACCAATCTGACCAAATCGCCCGGGAAAGAGGAATGGGCAGATTGGTAAGGTAACAGAGATCTGCGGAAAAAAACTGCCAAAAAACAGAAACAATTGGAGCGATGTTCTTCATCGCCACCAACCACCTCCGGTTTAAACGAACGACGCTCCCATCAGGAGCGTCCATTTCCATGGCGGGGTTTGGATTGAGCGATGTTCTTTATCGCCACCAACCACCTCCCGGTTTAAACGAACGACGCTCCCATCAGGAGCGTCCATTTTTATAGCGGGGGTTGGATTGAGCGATGTTCTT
>DAOUGC010000174.1:0-5967 GCA_034429695.1 Levilinea sp. | reverse complement strand
CGTAATGATGCAAAGCTTTCAACATATCGGCACACAGGCAAAAGACTGCTACAATTTGGCTGTCCATGCGTTCCTCCGGTTCAGTTTTGGTTTGAGCACCTATACTTTACCAGAGAACGCATGGATCTTTTTTTTCCGCTACTGCAAGGTAGCAACTTGGGTTATTATAGTCGGGTTGGGTGAGTATAATTAATGTATCCGCACCAGCGATGAGGAGAGAAATTATGAAACGGCAAATTCTGACCGCTTGTTGTTTCCTTGTACTGGCAATGCTGGCTTGTACGCTGCCAAGCAATGGCCCAAGGTCATTAACCGAGCCGACTCCAAATGAGACCATGACCGCCTTGTTTGGGTCAGGTGTACTGGGTACGTTGACTGCCGAGGCCAAACAGGTGGATTTGCCTTCCGCCACGCTGCCTGCTGCCACCGCAACGCTGGCTCCCACCGAAACAACAACGCCCACTGCCATACCTGCAACGGCAACGAGTGAACCAGCAACCAATACTCCTCCCCCTACAATCACCAGTGCGCCGCTGCCTTCACGTGGTTCAGTGGTGTATGCGCCTTATTATTATGGGCAACCGACCCTTGATGGCGTATGGGATGATTTTAATACCACCACGTATGAAGCAAATTTTGTAACTTATGGTGCCGGTAACCGCGTGGACGCCAACGATCTGGGGGCAAACTACCGTATTGCCTGGGATGAAGATTTTCTATATATCGCGGTGAAAATCGGCGACGACGTCTATGCTCAAAACGCAAGTGGGGCGAACCTGTATGAAGGTGACAGCCTGGAAATTCTGCTGGACAGTGACCTGTACTTTGACTTTAACACGGCCAGCCTGACCAGTGATGATTTCCAGTTGGGCATCTCACCGGGCAACCCTGATGTTAATGGTACGCGCGAGGCTTTTCTGTGGTTTCCGCGGAATCTGGCAGGAGCGAGGAGCAATGTGCAGGTGGCATCTGTGCGGGAAAGTGGTGTGACCCGCATGGAGGTCTTCATTCCGTGGAGTGTGCTCGGGGTCAATCCATCTGTCAACCGACATCTGGGGTTTGCTCTTTCGGTTTCTGATAATGACAACACCGGTCAAAATACTCAGCAGAGCATGGTGTCCAGTGCATATAACCGCCACCTGACCAATCCCACCACGTGGGGTGAGCTGGTTCTCACCAACTAAGGCATCTCAAGGTCCCATAAAGCTCTCCGTGATTTTCGCGGAGGGCTTTTTGTTTGCCTTATTGCCCGGATGATATAATTGCAGGTTCGTGGAGGCGTCAGTGCCGGCATTTCTCCGACTCATTCTCATTTCATTCAAGCAGGAAACCACCTACCGCACGGCAATGTGGGCCGGGCTGGCAACTAACTTATTTTTTGGCCTGCTCAGGGCTTATCTGATGATCGCACTCTTTCAGCAACGCGGAGAGGTGAATGGCATGAATGTGCTGGAGGCAGTGACCTACATCGCCGTTTCACAATCCATGATCGTTTTTACCCGTGGGTTTGGTTCCTACGATCTGATGCAAGCGGTGTACTCGGGGGTCATCGGCAGTGATTTGCTGCGCCCGGTACGGATCTTCACCTACTGGCTGGCACGGGATATTGGCCGTTCCATTTTCCAGTTCTTCGGGCGGGGGGTGTTGTTTCTGCTGATCTTTGGCATGTGGTTTAAGCTCACCCTGCCGGGTAACCTCGCCGGATGGGTGTGCTTTTTTATATCGCTGTTGCTTGCCTGGATGGTCAGTTTCAACTATCGTTTCCTGACCAATCTCATTTCTTTCTGGGTGCCAGATGCCCAGGGTGCAGCCAGGGCGGTATTCGGGTCGGGTATGTTGTTGTCTGGTTTTCTTTTCCCGCTGCGCTTGCTGCCAGACTGGTTCAGCAACCTGTGCCATCTCACCTTTTTTCCGGCGCTGTATAACACTCCCATTGATATCTTCCTGGGCAATTTACAGGGTTCAGATCTATATCTGGCGTTGGCGATTCAGGCGGGCTGGGGGTTGGCCCTGTTTGCCGGTTGTCAACTGGCGCTGGCAGCCGGGTTGAAACGCCTGGTGGTTCAAGGAGGGTGACATGAGAAATGCCATTGAGCTGTATCTCCGGTACATTTCCATGCAGGCCCGTTCGCAAATGCAATACCGCCTTTCTTTTTTCATGGATATCTTTTCAACAGCCGTGCTCAATGGTTTTCCTTTGCTGGGTGTGGCTCTTTTGGTTTCCCGTTTTGGTGCAATCCAGGGTTGGAGTGTGGGTGAAATTGCCTTTCTGGCGGGCATGGCCGAAATGTCTTTCGCACTCATGGATCTGATTTTCTCGGGGTTCGATCCGGATGCTTTCAGTATCATGGTCCGGCTTGGGACTTTTGATCAACTACTTCTTCGACCTGTGCCGATGACATTGCAGGTGCTTGGTTCGCGCTTTGTCATGCGCCGGTTGGGTCGTTTTTTGGGCGGTGTGGTGATCTTCTTAATCGCGTTGACACTGGCCGATGTCCACTGGACGGCGCTCAAACTGATTTACATTCCGGTGGTGCTTGCCTCACTGGTGCTGGCGTTTGGGTCGTTGTTTATGGCGGGCGGAACGTTGATCTTCTGGACGGTGCAGCCGATCGAGGCAATCAACATTCTGACCTACGGTGGAAATGAGATGATTACTTACCCCATGACGATCTACCCCACCTGGTTGAGAAGGATTTTCACCTACGTCATCCCCTTCATGTTGATCAACTTTTATCCGGCGCTATTCTTTTTGGATAAACCCGATCCATTTCATATGCCTGCGTGGATGCCCTTTCTTGCGCCACTGGCATCCGCTTTGATGTTCGTTGTTGCCCTGTTGTTCTGGCGTTTTGGTATTCGGCATTATCACAGTACGGGGAGCTGAACATGACTGCCATTATTCAAGTTGATGGTCTCTCCAGGACATTCATGGTCCTCAAAAGGCGTACCGGCATTTTGGGACAGCTAAAAAATCTGATCCTTCCTGCTTATCGTCAGGTTCATGCCGTTCATGAGGTGTGTTTCTCGCTTGAGCGGGGTGAGCTGGTGGGGTATCTGGGGCCAAATGGGGCGGGAAAATCCACGACATTGAAAATGCTCACCGGTCTGTTGACACCCACCAGCGGGTCGGTGGTGGTGAACGGTTATATCCCGTGGAAACAACGCAGTGAGTATGTGCGCAGGATCGGTGCAGTCTTTGGCCAACGTTCAGCATTGTGGTGGGATCTGCCGGTGATCGACAGTCTGGATATGATGCAGGCGATCTACAGGATTCCAACCGGCAGGTATAAGGAAAATCTGAATTTATTCATTCAGATGCTGGAGATGGGACCGTTTCTGAACAGCCCGGTGCGTTCACTATCTCTGGGGCAGCGCATGCGGGCTGACCTCTGCGCTGCATTATTGCACGATCCAGAAATCATCTTTCTGGATGAGCCGACCATCGGGCTGGATGTGGTGGCAAAAGAGAGAATCCGAAATTTCATCAGGGAATTGAACCAACAACGGGGAACGACGGTGATCCTGACCACGCACGACCTTTCAGACGTCGAAAAGTTGTGTGAACGGGTGATGATCATTGACACCGGCAGGATGTTGTTTGACGGCTCGTTGAGTGAGCTAACCGCCCGCTTTGAACAGGAGCGCATGCTGATTGTCCATTTTGAGGACGATTATCGAGATGTTGATGTGCCCGGTGTGGCATCACCCCTGCGGGATGGGCGCATGGCGGTGTATAATTTCGATCCACGGGAAATGGCAGTTTCCTCCATTATTGGCTATTTGTTGGAACACTTTCAGGTGAGGGACATCGAAATCAAAAGGGCGGAGATTGAAGATACCATCCGCTCCATCTATGAAAACCATTTGTTATAAGAGGGGGCCTGGTGTCCAAAATAGCCTGCATCATCCTTGCACATCATCTGCCTGAACTCACTGCGCGGCTGGTGAATGCCCTGCAACACCCTGACGTTGAATTCATCATTCACATTGATGCCCGCTCTGACCAGACTGGATTCATCAAAGCATTACCTTATCCATTGCCTGCCAATGTGCACTTTGTCTCAAACAGGGTTGCCTGTCCATGGGGCGCTTTTGGTGCTGTGGAAGCAACTTTAAGGGCCATGCGGATGGTGGTTAACACCGGAAAGGATATATCGCATGTGGTTTTGCTAAGCGGGCAATCCTATCCATTGAAAAGCAATGCCGAGATCCACGAGTTTTTTCACAGGCATGCCGGGCAGTCATTTTTGCCCGCCATTCGGGTGGAACATGAGAACAGGCTGTATCAACGATATCGTGTTCACCTACCAATCAACAACAAGCTGATCCCCATACCACCTGTTTCTTCAAATAGGAAATTGTTATCGCGAATTCTTTGGAAACTGATCCCTGTCCGGCAATTTCCAGCCTATGCCACTCCATACAAAGGATCGCAATGGTGGGTGATGTGCATGGATGACGTACGCCGTGTTCTGGAGTATTGTGATCATCATCCGGAGTGGATCCTGTTTTTCAGGACGACGCAGCTCGCGGACGAAAGCTTCTTCCAGTCAACGCTTTGGGGAACGAACGCATCGAGAGATTGTGACCATATCCAAAATACCAGCGTTCATTTCATCGTCTGGTCTCCAGAGATCGGCCGCAGCCCTGCAACCCTGACAAGGAACGATCTACCCGCCATGCTCGCCAGCAATGCCCTGTTTGCACGGAAATTCCACCCGGATGTGGATTCCAGCGTGCTGGATGAGATTGATGTCATCCGGGGAAATGTTGCCGGTTGAGAATTTTGTGACTTGGAACACCTGTTCCGTTTTGCTACAATCAAAATATGCCCCGCAAAATCCTTCATATTGATCTGGATGCCTTCTTCTGCGCGGTTGAGGAGCAGCATAATCCTGACCTGGTTGGCAAAGCGTTTGCGGTGGGCGGCAGCGCCGACGAGCGCGGTGTGGTTTCGTCCTGCTCGTATGCGGCTAGAGCCTGTGGGGTTCGTTCTGCCATGCCCATGGCGCGCGCAGAGCGCATGTGCCCGGGGTTAATCCGTGTACCCCCAACCTTCAGCCGTTACCGTACAGCATCATCCGGGGTCATGGATATTCTCCATCAGTGGACCCCACTGGTGGAGCAGTTATCCATTGACGAGGCTTTTCTGGATCTGTCAGATTTACCCCAGGATGGACGCACACTGGCAGAAAGGCTGCAGGGCGAAGTGCGTGAGAAGACCGGATTGCCCTGTTCGATTGGAGTTGCAACCAACAAACTGGTGGCGAAAATCGCCACGGATACCGGCAAAGCCAGGCACAGGGGGGCGGACTATCCACGCAGTATTCTGGAGGTTCCTGCCGGTGAAGAGGCAGCCTTTCTCGCACCCCTGCCGGTTTCCGCGATGTGGGGAGTGGGACCAAAAACGGCAGAGCGGTTGGAGCACATGGGCATCCATACAGTGGGGGAAATTGCCCGTCTTTCTGAGATTGAACTGGTGAAGCTGTTTGGCCGAAATGGACTGGATCTCCAACGCCACGCCAGGGGGATTGATGAGCGCCCGGTGGAAACAGAGCACGAAGTCAAATCGATCAGCCAGGAAGTGACTTTTGAGCGCGACGTCTCCCGTGCAGAACGCCTGTATGCAACCCTGGCGGAGATGAGCACCCAGGTGGCCTATAAGCTGAGACAGGATGGCTTGCTGGCGAGGACCGTACGCATCAAAATCCGCTGGTCAGATTTCTCCACGCACACCCGCCAGTTGACTCTACCCGAGCCAGCCGACCAGGATTCGGTGATCGAAGCTGCCGCACGCCATTTGTTTGACCAGATCTGGAAACGCGGCACGCCGGTTCGTTTGCTGGGGGTGGGCGCAAGTGGACTGGTGACGGGTGTACGCCAGCTCAGTTTGTGGGATACACCCAATGAAAAAGAACGCCGTCTGTTGGAGGCAGTGGATGCACTCAGGGCGCGTTACGGGCG
>DAOUGC010000173.1:0-38770 GCA_034429695.1 Levilinea sp. | reverse complement strand
CTTTGACCACATGCGCTCAATATCACTCCCGCCAGAAGGAGTATCACCACCAGTCTTTTCATGATTACCTGCCTTTCATTAATTCATTATTATTGTAGCGCCATCAACCAATTCCTACAAAGCTTCAAACCACCCTGTAATTTGCATCCTGACTCTTTTTCGTCTATACTTCTTACGGAAGTTATATCCCGCGCCATCGCGAATTTACCCTGTGGAGCCGTTCATGACGCTCAATCCTGCCGCTCTTAGCAGTCTGGTACTGGTACTTACCGCTTTTTCGGCCGCCTTTCTTGCCGCCTTGTGGCTCAGCCTGATCATTTGGACCTATCGCGACATCAAAGGCCGCACACGTGATCCCCTCATCCGCATCCTGGCCGCGCTGGTGGTTGCCGTCCTGTTTCTGCCTGGCATCCTCATTTATCTATTTTTACGCCCCCAGCGCACGCTGGATGAAGAATACCAGTACACCCTCGAAGAAGAAGCTCTGCTGCAAGCCGTGGAGGATGCGCCCATTTGTCCCGGTTGCGGACGCAGAATCCAAAATGACTGGCAGGTGTGCCCCAACTGTCACACCCGCCTGAAGAAAAATTGCCACCAGTGTGGAAAGCTCAACGAGCTGGCCTGGAATCTGTGCCCTTACTGTGGAACACCTGCCCCGGGAATGCGCCGCGAGAATCTATCGATGGAAGAAGCCCTGCGCAGCCTTCCATCTGACCCGGATGAGAACTAATCCCGGCATGAGCGCGCCTCAAAAATTGTTCATAATTAAAGGTTATAATTGATCTATGCGCATCATTGCTCCCATACAACCCGTTGATTATCTGGTGATCGGCCATGTAACACACGATCTGACCCCTTCAGGCCCGGTTCTGGGCGGCACCGCCACCTACGCAGCGCTGACTGCCCGTGCGCTGGGGTTGCGGGTGGGTCTGGTGACCGCCTGCACCCCGGAAACTGATTTATCCCTGCTGGATGGTGTACAAATTTCACGTCATTTCTCAGACGTGAACACCACGTTCGAAAACATCACCACTCCACAGGGACGCAAACAATATATACACCATGTCGCCCCCCTGCTTGATTACTCTCAGGTCCCTGAAACCTGGCGTAATGCGCCCATCGTGCATCTGGGCCCGGTGGCAGGTGAAGTTGAGCCAAACCTTGCCCGATCCTTTCCGGGCAGTTTTGTGGGGCTTACCCCACAGGGTTGGATGCGCCAGTGGGATGAGAAAGGCCGTGTTTCTTTTGGCGACTGGTACGAGAGTGCCTATGTGCTGCAAAATGCGGATGCCGTTGTGATGAGCATTGAAGATGTGGCCGGTAACGAACGGGTGGTGGATGATATGGCCACCCATGCGCGTGTGCTGGCTGTCACCGAGGGGAAAGCCGGAGCGCGCCTGTACTGGAACGGCGATGTGCGGCGCTTCCCACCGCCCACGGTTGATGAAGTTGACTCAGTGGGTGCAGGTGATATTTTTGCCGCCACCTTTTTTGCACGTTTGCGCATCACCCGCGATCCGTGGGAGGCAGTCCGTTGCGCCAACCAACTCGCCTCGGCGTCTGTCACCCGCTCTGGGATGGTCAGCATTCCCACTGCCGATGAAGTTCAAAATTGCATTGTGGAAGTCATCCAGGAATAGTCATGGTGCACATTTACTCACTAGCCAATCAGAAAGGCGGCGTCGGAAAAACCACCTCCGCCATCAACCTGGGAGCCTACCTGGGCTATTACGGGCAGCGCGTGCTGCTGGTGGACCTCGATCCACAGGCAAATGCCACATCGTCTCTTGGTGTTGACAAACGCACAGTCAAATCAGGCACGTACGAAGTCATGTTGGGCGCTGCACCCATCGTCCCCCAAATTTTACACAATCCGCGCTACAAGCTATCCCTCCTTCCCGCCTCGCCAGCCCTTGCCGGCGCCGAGGTGGAATTGATCGATCTTGAACGCCGCGAGCATCGTCTCAAAGAAGCTCTTCAACAAATTACCGACCGCTACGACTACATTTTGATCGATTGCCCTCCATCGCTCAGCCTGCTCACCATCAATGGGCTGGTCGCCGGACAGGATGGTGTGATCATCCCGGTGCAGTGCGAATACCTGGCGCTGGAAGGATTGGGGCAGCTCACCCAGACCATTCAGCGGGTGCAAAGCTCATTACAACCTTCGCTTAAAGTCCGCGGGGTAATCCTGACCATGTACGATGGACGCACCAAACTGGCCATGGACGTGGTATCAGAAGTGAGAAAATACTTCCCCAATCAGGTCTTTCAAAGCGTTGTGCCGCGCAGTGTACGCCTGGCAGAAGCGCCCTCTTATGGGCAGCCCATCTCGGTGTATGCTCCCGAGTCTGGCTCGGCAAAGGCATACTCTCTTCTCGTCAGGGAAATACTGGAACAGGATGGCGTCCGCATTCCTCAACTGCAGGAGTAACCATACAGGCACATGGCAAAAAGAAGCGGCTTAGGCAAAGGTCTCGACGCATTGATCCCATCCAATGAACCATCCCGTTCAGCGGCTGGAGCAATGCTTGCCCCCATTGATAAAGTCATCCCCAATCCGCGCCAACCGCGCCAGATCATGAAGGACGAAGACCTTGAGGATCTGGCTGCTTCGATCCGCGAGCACGGCGTGATCCAGCCGTTGATCGTGACATACGACCCCACCGACGACCAGTACATCCTCATCGCCGGCGAACGCCGCCTGCGCGCCGCCGCCCTTGCCGGTGCGGAAACCGTGCCGGTGCTGGTGCGCCAGGCCACTGATCAGCAAATGCTGGAACTCGCGTTAATCGAGAATGTCCAGCGCGCCGACCTGACCCCGTTGGAAACCGCCGCAGCTTATCAACACCTCTCAGATGATTTTGGCATGACCCACGAGGACATTGCCATGCGGGTGGGCAAGAGCCGGGTGGCTGTCACCAATACTTTACGATTGCTCAACCTGCCTGAAACCGTGCGTAAAGCACTGGCTGAAGGTTTGATCAGCGAAGGTCACGCGCGCGCTCTTCAAGGTTTGCCCCACCATCAGGCGCAGACTGCAGCGCTCAAGATCGTGCTGGAACAGGACCTCACCGTACGCCAGACCGAGAAGCTGGTGCAAAAGATGAGCGGTACCCGCGCTCCGGCACACCTGCCCACTGCCCCATCTCCTGAAGTCTCAGACCTGGAAACCCGCCTGCGTTCTTTCTTTGGAACGCGCATCCAGGTTCAACATGGAAAAAAAGGCGGTGCAATCACTTTCTACTATTATTCCGACGAAGAGTTGAACGCCCTGATCGAACGATTGATGAAGGAGTGAGTATGCAGGTCCTGCATAACGCGCGCATCCATACATTCAACCCTTACCAACCCACTGTGAGTGCTCTCGCCATCGATCACGGCCGTGTGGTCGCTGCCGGTTCTGATGCTGATTTACTCGCCCTATCAGGGCCGGGTGTGGTGGTGATGGACATGCAGGGGAAAACCATCCTGCCTGGCCTGACCGATGCACATATTCACATTGAAAACTACGCCCTGTTTCTACAGATAGTGGACTGCGAAACACCCACACGGGATGAATGTCTGCGCCGTGTGGCAGAACGCACCCAGAGCACCCCATCCGGGGCGTGGATTCGGGGACATGGATGGAATCAAAACGTATGGGCTGAAGGTTTCGGCAACGCCGCCCTGCTGGATGCCATTGCCCCTGAACACCCTGTGTTTCTAACAGCAAAATCGTTACACGCTGCCTGGGCAAATACACGCGCCATGCAACTGGCCGGTATTGACCTGCACACTCCGGACCCTGAGGGTGGCCGTATTGACCGTGCGCCAGACGGCTCTCCCACCGGCATTCTGTTTGAATCAGCCATGGAGTTGATTTATTCCATCCTGCCGGAACCAGGGGTAACCGAGGTGGCGGATGCCATTGAGTCTGCGCAGACCATGTTATGGTCCATGGGCATCACCGGCGTGCACGACTTTGATCAGGCGCGCTGCTTTTCCGCACTGCAAATGCTGCATGCCGATGAACGCCTGCACCTGCATGTCATCAAAAGCATCCCGCTTGAATTGCTTGATCACGCCGCTGCGCTTGGATTGCGCTCCGGCTTTGGGGATGACTTCCTGCGCATTGGTTCAGTGAAAATGTTCGCTGATGGCGCGCTTGGCCCGCATACCGCCGCCATGCTGGAGCCATACGAGAACGACCCCGGCCAAACCGGCATGTTATTCATGGATGCTGAACAGATGTTGGAACACGGCCAGACGGCTGTCCGGGGCGGCATCAGTGTCGCGGTACATGCCATCGGTGACCGTGCCAACCACGAGATGCTCAATGCGTTCGAACAAATCCGCCAGTATGAAATGGCGCACGACCTGCCAGCCCTGCGGCACCGCATTGAGCACGTACAGATCCTGCATCCACAGGATCATCACCGCCTGGCTGAACTGGGCGTGATCGGTTCGGTGCAACCCATCCATGCCACTTCAGACATGGATATTGCCGATCAATTCTGGGGCGCGCGCTCCGCCAATGCCTATGCCTACCGCACGCTGTTACAAAACAATACGCATGTGGCATTCGGCTCTGATGCACCGGTGGAATCACCCAACCCATTCCTGGGCATCCACGCCGCTGTCACCCGCCAGCGTACCAGTAATTACCCTGAAGGCGGCTGGTACCCACCGCAGCGGCTTTCGCTACAGGAGGCATTCCATGGTTTCACGTTGGGGCCTGCTTATGCAGCCGGCATGGAAGACCGCCTCGGCAGCCTGAGCCCCGGTTTCCATGCCGATCTGATCGTCCTGCCGGTCGATCCTTTTGACATCCCTGTTGACCACCTGCATAGCCTTGCGCCAGATGCGACCATGGTTTCCGGTCAGTGGGTTTGGCGCAAATCCGCATAGCTGGAGGCTGCATGTATTCACGCCCGCTCACTCCTGAAATTCTCATCTCCCGTCTGGGTGATTACCTGGTCGAAAAAGGCTTGATCACCAGTGATGATCTTAAACATGCCCTGGAATACCAGGCCCGCCAGCGGGAAAACCATGAAACCCCCGATTTGCTCGGACAGATCCTGATCAAGATGGGCGCAATCGACCGGACCACGCTTGACAGTGCCATCACCGAACAGATTCTGCAACTGCGTACTGCCCTTACCAAAGCCAATCAGCGCCTTGAGCAGCGCGTTCAGGAGCGCACCGCAGAGCTGGAACAGGCGCTTGCCAAGCTATCGGAGCTGAACCAGCTTAAAACCAATTTCGTCGCCAATATTTCGCATGAATTGCGCACCCCGCTCACCCATCTTAAAGGCTATCTCGAGCTGTTAATCACCGGTGATCTGGGCAACCTGAACGACGAACAAAAGCAGGCGCTGTCCGTCATGCAGCGCTCATCAGACCGATTGGAGCACCTGATCGAGGACATGATCCTGTTCTCCACCATGGAACGCAGCACAATCAACCTGAAACCCAAACCCTTCAATCTGGCGAGCGTATGCACAGCAGCGTTGAACCGCTACTCGGCCAAAGCCAATGAACAGCAAATCCATCTGCAATTAATTTGCCCCAATTCACTGCCCAATGTGGTGGGTGATGAGGAAAAAGTGGGATGGGTTATCCAGCAACTGGTGGACAACGCCGTCAAGTTCACCCCAAAGGGTGGTGAGGTGATTGTAAAAATCGAGAAGGACGGCAGGTTCCTGCGCGTATCGGTATCAGATACCGGTATTGGCATCAAACCAGACAAAATTAATGAAATCTTCGAGCCATTCCACCAATTGGATGGTTCATCCACCCGGCGGTACTCTGGCACGGGTCTTGGCTTGGGACTCGCGAAGAAAATCATTGAAGCACATAATTCGGTCATTCATGTTACATCACAACCCGGCAAAGGCAGTCAATTTGCCTTCCTGCTCAGCACTGTGGAAATAAAGGCAAACGGCAGCCAGTAAATCCACATGGGATGGAGGCGCGAGAAAAAACATGACTGAAACAGTCAACCGGCCAAAGGAAGTTCGCCCGCAGGATCTCTTTGAGATCAGTCGATTGGTGGCCGAAGCGCCTGAATGGAAACCTGCTCTGGACAAGGTATCCGGCCTGGTTCGTTCCATATTCATTTTTGACAACCTGGCAGTCTTCATTGCTGACGACCAAAACCATCTGGAAGTGATGTATGCGCGCGCCATGGGGCGTGGAAGAAAGTCAGAAGCGGACATTGCCTGGGGTGAATCCATCACCACCCAGGTGATTGAAAAACGCAAAACCATCCTTCAAAAACCGCCCGATACAGAGACAGAACGCCTGCGCCGTCCCTTCCTGCTGGCAGCGCCCATGTGCGCCGGCACGGAAGTGCTGGGAGCCCTCATTTATGTGCGTTTTGGAGGTCCGGAATTCTCTGCCAGTGACATTCAACTCGGAGAATTCATCGCCAATCAAATTGCGCTGCTGGTGGAGCGTCAGAAACTGCAACAGAAGTATGCCTCACTGGAAATCAAGCATATGCAGAGCCAGTTGCAGGAAGACTTCATTTCCACCCTCACCCACGAGTTAAGAAACCCGCTGGGGTTTATCAAGGGTTATGCCACCACACTCCTGCGGGCGGACACCACGTGGGATCATGAAACCCAACAGCAGTTCCTCCAGATTATCGATCAGGAAACCGACCACCTGCAGGAGTTGATCGAGAACCTGCTCGATTCCGCCCGTCTGCAGTCTGGCATGATGGATATGAAGTTCCATCCGGTGCGGTTGGACGCACTGATGAATGATGTCATCATGCGCGCCAGGTTGCAACACACCGACCTGGTCATTAACCTCTCGGTTTCATCCTATCTTCCCCCCATCCAGGCCAGCCCACGGCGCATCTCACAGGTGTTTGAAAATCTGCTGAGCAATGCCGTCAAGTACGCCCCGGGATCACCCGTCGATATTAACATCCATCAGGAAGCAGATTGGATTAAAATTGAAGTGAGGGATCACGGTCCTGGAATTCCAGAAAAGTACCTTGCCTCGTTGTTTACACGCTTTTTCCGCAATCCCGACCAGCCTCCCGGTATTCATGGAACCGGTCTGGGATTGAATATTTGCAAACAAATCATCCAGGCACATAACGGGATGATCTACGCCACATCAACGTTGGGGGATGGAATGGTATTCCACATCCAACTACCATATAAACCAGCCGATAAACCGGTTGCTTGAGTTGACAGGAAGGAGTCCCTGATGACGCTGATTTTGGCAGTTGACGATGAAACCCTGTACCAGCATCTTTTAAAGGTCAATCTTGAAAAAGAAGGCTACGATGTCATCACCGCCAATAATGGTGAAGATGCACTCGAAATGGTATCAAACCGCCACCCGGACCTGGTGATCATGGACATCATCATGCCCAAACTGGATGGCATCAGTGCGTGTGAACGCATTCGCCAGTTCTCCAATGTGCCCATCATCATGCTCACCGCGCGCGGCGAAGAGCAGGACCGTGTTCAGGGGTTGAATGTTGGCGCTGATGATTATGTGGTCAAACCTTTCTCCGCCACTGAACTGGTAGCCCGCGTGCGCGCAGTTTTGCGCCGCGCCCACACCACCGAACAGGTCACCCAGAACCGCTACTTTACCCACTCCAACCTCAAAATTGACTTCGCACGCGCTGAGGTATGGAAGGATAACAAACCGGTCTTTCTCTCAGCCACTGAATACCGCCTGTTGATCCAGTTTGCCCAGCACGTCGGCCAGGTGCTGACCGCCGAGGAACTGCTGATCAACATCTGGGGACCGCAGTACCGTGAAGACAAGGAAATCTTATGGGTATCCATTGCCCGCCTGCGCCAGAAGCTGGAAGACAATCCCCACTCACCCCAACACATTGTCACCCGCGCAGGTTTGGGTTATCTCATGCCACCTATCGAAAAAGAAAGCTCATAAAACATCGCGGCGGGGTACAATCTGCCTGACGAGAAAGGTAGCCCCTCATGTACTCACCCTTTGAAGATAAAGGTAAGATCTTTACCGATGTCATCCAGAAAAAGCCGGTCGAGGTCATCATTCATACCCGCGACCAGCGCATTACCGGAACCATCCACATCCGTCCGCAGGAACGACTGATCGATGAGATGCAGAAGACCGAGCTATTTATCGCGGTGACCAATGCATCCATCCACGATTTAAACGGTGAGCTAATTCTGGAAACCAAATTCATGGTGGTTCATCGCGACCAAATCTCCTGGATCGTCCCAATCAACGAACTAGTCTCCGCGGAGTAGCAGGATGAACACACCCGGCCAGAATGCAGGGCGGAGCGCTGATCTACAGCGGATTCGCAGCTACCTGATCAATCAAATCGCCAGAGAAGTGGAAGCCCGCGACGTACCGGCAAAAGACCGGCGCAAAGTCGTTACCGAACTGCTCCAACAGGTCTACCAGACCACCAAACTCAATCTGCCCAATTCCATCCGTGACCAGTTGTTTCATGACATACTGGATGAAATGCTGGGTTTTGGCCCGCTGCAAGCCCTGCTGGATGATGACGATGTAACCGAGATCATGGTCAACGGGCCCAATCGCGTGTATGTTGAACGCAAGGGAAAGCTCACCCGTACCAACATCACCTTTGATAGTGACGATCAGGTCCTGCGCCTGATCGACCGCATCATCTCCCCACTTGGCCGCCATATTGATACCGACTCTCCCGCAGTGGACGCCCGCCTGCCGGATGGCTCGCGTGTAAACGCCATCATCCCACCGGTCTCCATTGATGGTCCGTCGATCACCATCCGCAAATTCATGAAATTTCGCCTGTCTGTTGAACAACTGATCGAATATGGCTCGCTGACCGCCAACATGGCCGAGTTCATCCGCGCCTGTGTGGTCTCGCATCTCAACATCATCATCGCTGGCGGAACAGGCTCTGGCAAGACCACCCTGCTGAATGTACTCTCCGGTTTCATTCCTGAAGACGAACGCATTGTCACCATTGAAGATGCCGCCGAGCTGAAACTGCAACAGGAACACGTGGTGCGTTTGGAGACCAAACCAGCCAATATGGAAGGCCGCCATGCCGTGACCATCCGCGAACTGGTACGCAACGCATTGCGTATGCGCCCCGACCGCATTGTGGTGGGAGAGGTGCGCGGCGGCGAGGCGCTGGATATGCTGCAAGCCATGAATACCGGGCACGACGGTTCACTCACCACCCTGCACGCCAACTCCCCGCGCGATACCATCTCCCGTCTGGAGACCATGTGCCTGATGGCTGGCATGGATCTGCCATTAAAAGTGGTGCGCGAACAGATTGCCTCGGCAGTGGATGTCATTGTGCAGCAATCTCGCCTGCGCGACGGCAGCCGCAAGGTTACCGCCATCACCGAAGTGGCTGGCATGGAAGGCGACACGGTGGTGATGACCGACATTTTCCGCTTTGAACAAACCAATGTCACTCAGGACGGCAAGGTGATCGGAGAACTTAAACCGACGGGTATGCGCCCGCTGTTTGGAACCCGCCTGCAGGCTGCCGGGTTCAAGTTGGGCCCCGAAGTGTTCGGCGCCATTCTGGGCGACATGGTGGCTCCCAATCGGCGCAGGTAAGAATCTTGCATCGGGTTATGCAGGTATAATTATGTCATCCAAATGAGAGCGGAGGCTTTGGAATGAACAACCCCGATCAGCAAATTCGACTGCGCACCCGCAAGCTGGGCATCCTGATGTACGATGCCCGCCTGGCTTCCCGCCGCAGTATTGAAGAGTGCGCCACCGCCATGTGCGTGCCGCCTGAGACTTATGCTGCCTTTGAAGCCGGTCAAAAAGCCCCTTCTCTCCCTGAACTCGAATCTTTTGCTTATTACCTGCGTATTCCCCTCGAGCACTTCTGGACAAAAGAAGCTTTGTCTGAGAAGGATGACGGAATGAGCGGGGAGAACACCATGCGCCTGCGCGCCATCCGTGACCGCTTGATCGGCGCACTGGTACGCCAGAAACGCATGGAAGCCAACTTCTCCACGCACCAACTGGCTGAAGCCGTGGGCGTGGCAGAGGATGACTTCAAACGCTTTGAACTGGGTCAATTATCCATCCCGCTTCCGGTTCTTGAACTGCTGGCAATCACTCTTGAATTGCCGCTGGAAAATCTGTTTGATCATCACGGTCCCATTGGTTCATGGCGCGATCAGGAAAATTCAGCGCGAGACTTCTCCGCCCTGCCACCCCATCTCAAGCAATTTGTCTCCAAACCTGTCAACCGGCCATACATAGAACTGGCCATGCGTCTGAGCGACCTTTCCGTTGAAAAGTTGCGCTCAGTGGCGGAAGGCTTGCTGGAGATTACCTATTAATGTCACCTGAACTTACCCCCCAGGGCTTATCGACCCAGGCAACCCAGTTTTACCACGCCGGTGATTTCTCCACCGCAGCGGGCTTGTTTGCGCAAGCTGCCGACCTGGCGCGTGAGGCTGGCGACGAGTTAGAGGCCGCTGAACTCAGCAACAACGCCTCGGTCGCGCACTTAAAAGCAGGTGCTGCCCAGGCTGCTTTCGATGCCTGCACCGGCACACCCGAACTGTTTGCCGCCGCTGGTGATACCCACCGGCAGGCGCTGGCACTGGGCAATCTGGCTGCCGCACTGGAGGCTCTCAACCGGCGCGAAGAAGCCGTGGCAGCCTATCAGCAATGCGCTGATTTGCTCAAGGAAGGCGGCGATGCTGAATTGCGCCACGCCACCCTGACCAGCCTGTCCGCTCTGCAGTTGAAAATGGGCCGCCAGATGGAAGCCATGGCTTCCATGCAGGCTGGCCTTGCCAGCAAGAAGAAATTATCTTTTACAGAAAAACTGCTCAAGTTTCTCCTGCGAAAAAGCATTTAACCGGTTCCACCCACCCAACAGATCCGGGGGGAGACAATGCAATCCACCCTTATTGTCCGGCCGGCTGAGTCACGCGACCAGGCGGCGCTCACCAATCTAATCAACTACGAATATTACCTGCACCGCCATCTGGACTGGCGCACCCCCACCGAATGGCTGGGAACCAGGCCTTTCTGGGTGGCAGAACGCAACGGCCGCTTGCTGGCAGCCCTTGCCATACCGGATCACCCTGGCGAGGTGGCCTGGACGCGGCTTTTTATTTGCGCTTCAGCCCTCAATGTCAACGAAGCCTGGGAGGCGCTCTTCCCGGCATGTTACCAGGATTTGCGCAATATATCTGACGAACCGGTCACGGCGCTGGCGCTGCAGCAATGGTTCTCTGATCTGCTGGTCAAACATTCTTTTGTTCATCAACATGATATTGTGGTGCTCACCTGGCGCGACATGCGCCATGAAGCGCGCATGAACCTGGCAGACGGAGTCAAGATCAGGCCGCTGCTGACCACCGACCTCCCGCGCGTGGTGGAAGTGGATGCCGCTGCTTTTCAGCCGGTGTGGCGCATTTCGCAGGAAACCATGCAGCGCTCGCTGGGACAGGCGGCATACTCAACCGTGTTTCTCATCAATGATGAAATCGTTGGATACCAGATCAGCACCTCCACCGGCATGAACGCCCACCTGGCGCGTCTGGCGGTGCTGCCCAACCTGCAGCGCAAACGCATCGGCCATGCCCTGGTGCAGGACCTGCAGCAGTACTTTTACCACCGCGGAGCTCACCACCTGTCGGTCAACACGCAAAGCAACAACAGCGCTTCGCTGGCGCTTTATCAACGCGCCGGTTTCCACCTCACCGGTGATCAATTCCCGGTGTTCCAATACATACCGCCTGACACTCCCTAGAATAGACAGCGGGTTGGTGCATCACCAACCCGCGTTTGATCCTATATCCTGTATGTTGTTTGGGATATCAGGGAAAGGTCACACCCAGCAGGTTCAGCAACGCCACAATCAACGGCGCGACGACCAACGCCGGAAGGAAGTTCCCCGAGCGGATCGGTTTGATTTCCAGCAGGCTGCTGATCGCGATCGCCAGCAGGATCACCCCACCCACAGCGGTCATTTCAATCATCATTGGCTCGGTCACCAGCGCATTCACCTGCGCCGCCAGCAGCGTGATCCCGCCCTGATAGACCAGGATGATCACCGTTGAAAACAATACCCCCACCCCCAGGCTGGAGGCAAACGCCAGCGCGGCAAAGCCGTCCAACACAGCCTTGACAGCCAGCAGTTCATAATTACCCGTTAAACCGTCCTGAATGGAACCCAGGATGGTCATGGGACCAACACAAAACACCAACGAGGCAGTGAGAAAGCCGCGCACAAAACGGCTGGTATCGCCGCCTTCCTCACCGCCCTTCTGTACACGCGCCTCAATCCATGCGCCCAGGCGCTTGAGACCGGTCTCAATCCCCAGCCACTCGCCGATGATGATGCCCACCAGCAATGAACCCAGCACCACCAGCGCATTCTGGGTTTTAAGGAACATGGACAGCCCGTAAGCCAGGGTAAACAAACCCAGGCCTGCGATCACTGTCTGCCGCAGACGTTCGGGCAGGCGGTTTCCGAGTAGTACGCCAAGAAAGCCACCCACAATGACGGTGGCGACGTTGAGGAGGGTGCCGATCATTTGTTTGATCCCTGTCTGGCGAGTGTGATTAAGCCTGAACCGGCTTCGTTATTTTGTGCCAGTTCCAGTACAAAAAGATATGTAGAAAGACGGTTGATGTAGCGCAAAAGCTCGGTGTTTTCCAGCAGACCGGTGTTGCGCAACCTCACCAGGCGCCTCTCTGCCCGCCGCACAACTGTACGGGCAACATCCACGAATGCACCCGGGACGCTGTCTCCTGGGACGATGAATTCCCTGGGAAGTTGCACGCGCTTTTCCAGTTCACTGGTCAAGCTTTCCAGCCACTCCACCTGCTGCGCTCCAACGGCACGAAAACGCGCGGCATTGTCTGGGGTGGCGGACACCTCAGCCATGATCGCATACAGGTGACGTTGTATTTGCAGCAAAACATCCCTGGCATCGCCCTGTGTCAGACTGCGCACCACACCCAGCGCAGCGTTGGCTTCATCCAGTGCGCCAAGTGCTTCCATGCGCGCATCATCCTTGCTGACACGTCCTTCACCGAGCATTCCGGTGGTACCATCATCACCGCCGCGTGTAAAAAAAGGCATTAGTCCATCCCTGTGTACAGGTACCAGAAATCCCTCGGTGGAAATACCTTTTCAAGTTGGGCTTCCCACACAAACCTGCCATTTTCTGAAATGGCGCGCTTAAGGCGTTGATCAAAAGACTGCAACGCCACGCCAAAACTGTCTGGCAAATCAACCATATCCGGGGTTAGTAAATCAATAATTGCCCGGTTGCGCACCGCTGAGCGGTACTCGGACGCATGTCGTTTGGGATTCTCAAAATAATCCTGCAGGAAGTTCTGCCACTGGTTCAACCGGGCGGATAACTCCTGGGCGGCTTTACGGCTCCAGGCTGATTTCCACTGTTCACGCACCTGCCCCACCTGTTCCAGGTGGGCATCCAGGCGGTTTTGGCTGGAGACATCCAGATCGAGCGCCTGCAGGCGTTTCAAAGCCAGCAGCAGGTTTCCCGGCGTCAACGTGGTAATGTTGATACCGTGCAACGGATCTGCTTTAAAGGGAAGCTGCCAGTAAAGCTGATCTGACAGCAAATACTCTTTGAGGTCGGGCACTGCGGCTTCAACATAAGCCCAGTCACTGGCAAACCTTTGATCCACTTTTCTTCTCCCCAGACCGGGATGAAAGGTTACGGTTATTGGCCTTCGGGTGTGGATGCCCCGGCTGCGGGTCCTGAGCGGGTGGTGCGCAGGAACCATTCAGTCACGGTATTGAAACGATCACTGCCGTCAAACAGCGGGCCCATTTGCACACCCTGTACCTGCCGGTCTACTGCATAAGTATACACTGGATAATACAGCGGCAAAGCCGGAAGTTGCTCATTAAAGACCACCTGGAAGTTGCGATACAACCGGGCGCGCTCGTTGATAGCGTATGCCACGCGTGCCTGCTCAATGTAATCGCTGGCATTGCGGTCGTCCCACTGGGTGTAATTCTGCCCACCGGTGGCCTGCGCCTGGTCCCAGAAAGGATAGGGGTCGGGGTCCGGGGAACGCGACAGGTTGAGATCCACCAGCGCTGCCTGATATTCCCGATTGACCAGATTCTCGTTAATCAATTGGTCATACGCCACGGGCACGATATTGACCTGAATGTCCAATTGCGACCAGTCGCGCTGGATTGATTCGGCGATCTGCGCATGCAGGTCATCATCCGGATACAGCAGATCAAAGGTGAACTGAACGCCTTCCTTCTCGCGAATGGGTTGCCCATCGGCCGGAACCGTCCATTCGGCTTCCTTCAGCATTTCAACCGCCTTTTCGCGGTCATAGGTTACCGGCTGCAGGCCATCATAATATGCCCAGGTTCCAGGGAAGATCACGCCGTTTGCCATAATCGCCTGTCCGTTCATCAAGCGGTCAATGATCCAGTTGCGGTTTAGCCCGGTCAATAACGCCTTGCGAACCGCAGGGTCATCAAAGAACGGGGTCTGGGTATTCTTGTGATTGAGCAGGATCATGGTCAATTCAGGTTTGCGCCCGGTGTAAACCGAGAGGTTCGGCTCTGCCAGCACTTCGCCGAGAATGTCATTGGAAACCTGGCCAATACCCTGCACTTCTCCGTCGCGATAGGCGTTCAATGCCGATGTGGCATCGGGGTAATACCGGAAGATGATCTCCTCGATAAACGCCGGTTCACCGTAATATTCATTGAAAACCGACAGCACCACCCCATCCACCGCACCGTCCTGGGTAAGGAACTTCTCAAAACGGTAAGGCCCGCTGCCCACAGGAGCCATGTTGAACGGGGAGTCCACCATCTGCTGAAAGGTCATGCCGTCCAGCAAATGGCGCGGCAGGACGCCAAAGGTTAAATAATCCAGAAAAGGTGAAAACGGTTCAGGCAGAATGAACTGCATGTTTTGCGCATCCAGAACCCTGACTTCCACCTCATCCCAGAAAGCCCGCAGGTCGGCGGGGACAACCCCATCACCCTGGCGCAGCAAATCAATAGTGAAGGCTACATCGTCCGCGGTCACCGGTTCGCCATCGTGCCAGCGTGCATTCTCACGCAGGGTGAAATTGTAGATGATGCCGTCCTTTGAGATCCCCCGGCTTTCGGCCAGGTCCTCAACCGGCATTCCGCGCGCATCAAAACGCAGCAAGCCTGAGAAGATGAGTTTGTTTACGTCACGATCGACCGGATTGTAGACATCGAGTAATGGGTTGAGGCGTTGCATGGACCCAACCAGGGCTTCGGTGTAGATACCGCCCTGGGCAGGTGCAGGAGCCACCGGCGTAATGGAAGCCGGTTGTTCACTCAACAGCAGGATGCCAACCACAAGACCGGTGAGGAAGATGATGATGAGTTGCCAGCGTAGTTTTTTCATGGTCGTGAATTTAATTTAAAGAGAGCGAACTCCCCGGGTGGCGAGTCGCCCTCGATATTGAAGCTGTATTGATTCGCCTTTGGGTGCAAATAATTTACGAACTGATGGCGACGGTGACCAGGGTCAGCACAACAAACAGGATTGCCAGACCGATGGTGATCCAGAACAAGGTTTTCTCAATGCCGCGCCGGGCAG
This sequence comes from Levilinea sp., assembly GCA_034429695.1. GTDB lineage: Bacteria > Chloroflexota > Anaerolineae > Anaerolineales > Anaerolineaceae > DAOUGC01. The sequence continues at coordinate 23,195 of DAOUGC010000173.1, read as the reverse complement.
TAAAAACGCCGCCGCTGGTATCGCCGGTCAAACCACCCAGGCCAACACCTTTGTTCTGCAAAATAACGCTAACCGTCAATGCGATTGACGTTATAATCAGAGCGATATAGAAATAGTTAACAAGATTCAATTTAACCTCCTGGGGTATAAACCAGCGGGAATTATACCGTTCTTTTCTGGGAATCGTCAACCACCATGCATGAATTAGTCATCAATTTGCACATTCACACCCACTACTCAGATGGAACAGGCAGACATGCAGATGTTGCCGCCGCAGCGGCAAAAGCCGGGTTGGATGCCGTGATTGTCACCGACCACAACGTATGGGTCCGGGACAAGGAAGGCTACTACCAGGTGGGCGACAAGCGCGTGCTGGTGCTGGTGGGCGAGGAAATCCACAATCAGGCGCGCGACCCGCAAAAGAGCCACATGCTGGTGTACGGCGCCAATCGGGAGCTGGCCACTTTTGCACCCGACCCGCAAAACCTGATCGATCAGGTACGCCGCTCTGGCGGGGTGTGCTTTCTGGCGCACCCATACGAGGATGCCCTGCCTGAGTTTGGCGAGACTGACATCGGTTGGGATGACTGGCACGTGCACGGGTTTACCGGCATCGAGCTGTGGAACGGCTTCTCAGAGTTTAAAACCGTGGTAAACGGCTACCCATCCGCGCTGTTCTATGCGTTTAACCCGCACCATATGGCTCACGGGCCCCACCCGGACACGTTGAGAAAGTGGGACGAGCTTACCCGCAGCGGCGAACGGGTGGTGGCGGTCGGCGGTTCTGATTCACATGCCCTGCGCAAACATCTGGGGCCACTCAAGAAGACCATCTTCCCTTACGAATTTCATTTTCAGGCGGTCAATACCCACCTGCTCACCCCCACTGCCCTCACCGGTGATGTCAGCCAGGATCGGCGCATGATCATCGAGGCGCTGACAGCCGGTCACGCCTGGGTGGGATACGACCTGCCGGAAGCCACGCGCGGGTTCCGCTTCACTGCCACCGGGCGGGATAAAACCGCAATCATGGGTGATGAAATTCAGCTCGATGAGGGCGTGACGCTGCAGGCCAAACTGCCCGCCCGCGCACCCTGCCGCCTGATCTGCGATGGCAAGGTGCTTCAGACGTGGACCGGGCGCGAAGTGTGCGCCTTTACAGCCTCGGAACCGGGTGTATACCGTTTTGAAGCAGCCATTGACTTCCTTAACCGACGACGCGGCTGGATCTACAGCAATCCCATTTATGTGCGACCGGCACGCCTGCAACGTGTGCGCGCCGCCCGCCCCGACTAATCCACAGGAAACCTGGCATGCCCATCACCAACAATGTCACCCGCCTGCTTGATTCGCGCAAGATACCCTATCAAGTATTTGAGCTGCCCGCTGAAAAGCTGGGGGCGCTGGAAACTGCCCGCCAATTGGGCGTTGACCCCGAAATGGTGTTTAAAACCATCGTGGTTGCACGCGTCAAGGGCGGCAAACCCATCCTGGCGGTGGTGCCTGGCCCCAATGAAGTCGATCTAAAGCTGCTGGCTGCTGATTTGAATGAAAAAAAGCTATTATTAACCACCCAGCGCGAGGCTGAACAGCTCACCGGGCTGCAGGCGGGCGGCATTTCCCCGCTGGCTTTGATCAATCGCGGCTTTCAGGTGGTGATTGACGATACTGCCGTGCTGTACGATGAAATCCACATTTCTGGCGGCCAGCGCGGCTTGAACATTCGCCTGCCGGTGAAAGCCCTGATTGAGCTGACCAAAGCGCACTTTGCGCCGATCAGCACACCTGGCGCCGCCAACGGGGAATGATCATCCCTTGACCACGATCACCGGGCGCAGACGCGCCACCTTGCGCGCCATGCCTGCCCCGCTGACCGTCTCGACCACCCCATCCACATCCTTGTAAGCCTGCGGGGCTTCCTCTGCAAGACCCGGGACCGAGCCAGCCATGATGATGATGCCTTCCTTCTTGAGGTTGGCGAGCAGAGTCTCCCCGCGCACCTCCTTTTTCGCCTGGCTGCGGCTCATCATGCGGCCCGCACCGTGACAGCTCGACCCAAATGAGCGTTGCATGCTGCCTTCCGTGCCCACCAGCACCCACGACCCTGTGCCCATGCTGCCAGGGATGATCACCGGTTGACCAATGCGGCTGTACTCCTCTGGCAGGCCCGGCGCCCCGGGACCAAAGGCGCGCGTTGCCCCTTTGCGGTGCACGCACACCTGCATTTCCTTTCCATCCACAAAATGGGTTTCTATTTTTCCCATGTTGTGGGAAATATCGTACACCTGATGCAGATGGATGTTCTTCGCCCTGCCCGCCAGCGCCTGTTCAAACGCCTGCCGGGCACGGTGCGCCAGCACCTGCCGATTGGCGTAAGCAAAGTTTGCCGCGGCCCGCATGGCTTGCAGATAGGCCTGCCCTTCAACCGATGACAGCGGCGCGCACACCAGCTCACGGTCGGGCAGTTTGTATTTTTCCCGCGCGGCCAGTCCCTGAAAATCGCGCACATAATCGGTGCACACCTGATGCCCCAACCCGCGCGACCCGCAGTGGATCATCAAGGTCAGGCAGCCCTCAAACAAACCCATGGCAGCCGCTGCTTCGGGGTCAAATATCTGCTCCACCACATCCACTTCAATGAAATGATTGCCCGAACCCAGCGTGCCCAGTTGTGTTCTGCCGCGTTCCAGCGCCCGGCTGCTGACCCTTGCCGGGTCTGCATCTTTCAACATGCCGCCTTCCTCGCTGCGCCGCAGGTCCTGTTCGGTTGCCATGCCGTTTTTTAGCGCCCAGCGCGCCCCCTGGCGGCACACCTGCTCCAGATCAGTCGCGCTCAACGCCACGCCGCCATCCTTGCCCATGCCGCTGGGGCAAAAATGATCCAGCGCCACCGCCAGATCATGCATGTCGGCCTGCACATCTTCAAAAGGGATGGATGTAGCCAGCAGCCGCACCCCGCAATTAATGTCGTAGCCGATTCCCCCCGGCGAGATCATGCCGTCCGGCAGGGCTGTGGCGGCCACCCCACCGATGGGAAAGCCATACCCCTGGTGCACGTCGGGCATTACCAACATGCGGCCAACTATGCCGGGCAGCGTGGATGCATTAACCGCCTGTTCAATGGATGCGTCTTTCAACGCCTGTTCCAGTATTCTCCGTGAGGCAAACACCCGCACCGGCACACGCATATCCGCCCGGTACGTGGTGGGCAATTCCCATTCCCATTCTGAAATTCGTTTAAAATTTTGCAAGGAAATCATGCAAATCCACTTTCTATACGTCAAATACGATGGTCGTCTCGTAACCGGCCTGTGATTTGAGAATGTTCAGGTCGTGGTACGTCACGGCTTTGATCTCAGGCCGCATGCTTTCCAACCTGCCGCCGGTCAGTTTTGCTTCCAACTCGCCATGCGTGATGGCAATCTCAAACTGATCAAATGCCAGGTTATCATTTTCGCAGATATACAGCAATTCAGATAAAAATGACACCAGCAGGCTCTCGGCATCCACAGCGGTCAACGTCAGGATCAACGTGTGGCGTTCGCCGTCACCGGTTGGAGCGGCTTCCAGCAGGAAGTACATCCCCAGCGCAGCCTGTCGAAATAACTCAGGCAGGCTGGCAGCCCACACCCGCAACGCCCAATCAGCGGTGTGAACAATTTCCTGATACCCGGCTGGTGAATTCTCCCCTTCCATTTGTTTTATAATTGTACCGTATGAGATCAAGCCTGGACTTAATCGAAACCCGACTGCGCCGGATCTTTGAGGGCAGTTCCCTGTGGCTTGCTGGCGGCGACGCCACACTGCTGTTATCACAGCGGCTGGTGGAAGCCATGCAGAGCGACTGGCTGGAAAATGACCGTTCACAATCTGTGCCCGGCATGTATGTCATCTACCTGCACCCATCCGTTGTGGATCAGTGGCAGCAACACGAGCGCCTGCTGCAAGGGATTGGCAGCGCCATCCTCGAAGCCGCTGCAGAAGCCGGCATACAGCTATCCACCGCTCCAGGTATACGCCTGGCTGCCGACCCGCGCCTTACCCCATCAGACCTGCGCATTCTGCCTGGACGCGGGGAGGACTCATCCGGCAATACCGACATGATCGCCATCATGGAAGAAGAGGGCCCGCCATTGCACACCGATGCGCGGCCCGCCAACGCCTTTTTGATCCTGGACGGCAACCGCATTCATCCCCTCCGCCAGGTGGTGATTAACATTGGCCGCCGCCAGGATAATCATATCGTCCTGAATGACCCACGCATCTCCCGCAATCACGCCCAGTTACGCGCTGTGCGCGGTCATTACGTTATTATCGATCTCAATTCGACCGGCGGTACATATGTCAACAGTATGCGCATCAGCCAGCAGCAACTACGCCCGGGCGATGTGATCTCGCTTGCCGGTTACGCCATCATCTACGGTGAAGACAACAACCAGGCCACCGGTGACAACACCGCTGTGCTGCCAGTGGATCCAAGGACCGAATGAGCGCTTATCTCGTCCTCTTCATACGCATTCTCATGGTTGCCGGGCTGTATCTATTTCTCGGCTGGGCACTGTATACACTGTGGTATGATCTGCGCTTCCACAATGAACTGATTGCCAAACGCCATGTTCCCACCCTCACCATCACGATGAGTGAGCAGGATCAGGACATCACCCGGGTGTTCAACTCCACTGAGGTGCTGGTGGGTCGGGCAACCACCTGCGACCTGACTGTCTCGCATGAGACGGTCTCATCCCGTCATGCCCGGCTCAGTTATCATCATAATCAATGGTGGGTGGAAGACCTGCACTCAACCAACGGCACCTTCCTGAATGATGAACGTGTATCGCTTGCCACAGTTATCATCTCTGGCGATGAATTACGCTGTGGCAGGATTGGCATGGTGGTGGATGTCGAAAATCCATAAGGAAACGGGTCACACAATATGGAGGGAAACATGAATCAAACTACTGCGCCTGTTCTGGCAGTCATCGGAGGAACCGGTTTATACCAGTTTGACGCACTGACGGATGTGACCACGCTTGAGGTGGATACCCCGTTTGGGAAACCCAGCGCTCCCATAACCCTTGGCCAGCTCAACGACAAACCCGTTGCATTTTTGGCGCGCCACGGTATTGGTCATCATATTCTGCCCCATGAGATCAACTACCGTGCCAACATCCACGCGCTAAAGCAACTGGGCGTGAAACGCATTCTGGGGGTCAGCGCGTGCGGATCACTGCGTGAGGATTATGCCCCCGGTGATGTGGTCATCCCCGACAACCTGTTCGATTTCACCCGTTGCCGCGAGCGCTCTTTCTTTGGTGATGGGCTGGTTGCACACGTTGGGGTGGCGCAACCCTTCTGCCCGAACCTGTCAGCCATTGCACTGGACGCCGTCAACCAGACCGGCGCCACCGTGCACGAAGGCGGCGTTTTCATCACGATTGAAGGGCCGCGCTTTTCCAGCCGGGCTGAATCCAACACCTACAGGGCATGGGGCATGTCAATCATCGGCATGACCACCTCACCCGAGGCGTTCCTTGCCCGTGAAGCGGAGATGTGCTACACCACTGCCGCGCACGTCACTGATTATGATGTATGGCATGTCACCGAGGCACCCGTTTCGGTTGAAATGATCATCAACACCCTGAATGCCAACGTGCACACCATCCAGAAAGCCATCACCCTGCTGGTGGATGAACTGGATCACAATGCCGATTGCGATTGTCATCACGCACTCGAAAAATCGCTGGTCACCCAACCGGCCATCATTCCCGCTGAAACCCGCAAGCGCCTGTCGCTGCTGGTGGATCGCTACCTGCCCGAGTGAACCTGTTCTTTCCCTCGTCACCGGCACTGCCGGACCGCAGACAGAGCCGCCTGATGATCCTGGCGACAGCGTTTGTGTTCCTGTTCGCCATCATCCTCACCGTTTCACCGGCGGTGCGCCTGCATGCCTGGGATGTTCCTTACCGCTGGCAGCACTGGATTGGCTTTTTTGCCTGGCTTGCCGGTTTTGCCTATCTGCACCGCTTATCGCAGCGTTTGCTGCCCAACCGGGACCCTTATCTGCTGCCAATCGCCGCCCTGTTGAGCGGTTGGGGGCTGCTCACCATCTGGCGGCTTGATATGGTTTACGGCTTGCGCCAGACTGCCTGGCTGGTGGTGTCCATGGGCGCACTGGCAGTTGGCATGCACAGTCAACGTTTGCTGGGGTTTCTGCGCCGGTACAAGTACATCTGGCTGACCGGCGGCCTGTTACTGGCGCTTGCCACGTTCTTCTTTGGCACCTTTCCCGGCGGTACAGGCCCGCGCCTGTGGCTGGGTTGTTGTGGATTTTACCTGCAACCTTCCGAGCCGCTCAAGCTGCTTCTAATCATCTATCTGGCGGCTTATCTGGCTGATCGCCTGCCGCTGGGGTTTTCCTTCTGGCAATTGCTGGCGCCAACCCTGGTGGTGGTTGGCGCGGCGTTGGCCATATTAATCGCCCAGCAGGATCTTGGCACAGCATCGATCTTCCTGATCCTGTATTTTGTTGTCATCTACCTCGGAACAGGCCGCAGGACCGTGTTGGTGATTGCATTTGTCCTCCTGCTGGCTGGTGTGGTCACCGGATACATGCTCTTTGATGTCATCCGCCTGCGCATGGATGCATGGCTCAACCCCTGGCTGGACCCATCCGGACGTTCCTATCAGATTGTGCAATCCATCATGGCGGTGGCCGCCGGAGGCATCCTTGGCTCAGGCCCCGGACTGGGCTCGCCCGGCGTGGTTCCGGTGGCCATCTCAGATTTCATTTTCTCTGCCATTGCCGAGGAAACCGGTCTGATGGGTGCGACCGCCCTGCTGGGCATCCTGGCCATGTTCGCCGCGCGCGGCATGATGACCGCACTGCGCAGCGCCAACCTCTTTCAGCGTTTGCTGGCCGGAGGGTTGACAGCTTACCTCGCCGCACAGAGCATCCTGATTCTGGGAGGTAACCTGCGCCTGTTGCCACTCACCGGAGTTACCCTGCCGTTTGTCTCTTACGGCGGCTCATCCTTATTAACCGCCACGTGTTCATTGCTTTTGTTGTTAAAGATCAGCAACCACACAGACCTTGAACCCGCCCGCCTGGAAAACCCCCGCCCGTTCTTTGTGATTACCGGCGGAATCTTTGCCGCGTTTACCGCGCTGGCCTTGCTGGCCTCATGGTGGGCATTTCCACGCGCAGCCGATCTGCTTGCCCGTTATGACAACCCGCGCTGGTCAATCACTGACCGTTACTCTCCCCGCGGCAACCTGTTGGACCGCCATAACGAACCGATTGCCGTAACGGCCGGGCAACCCGGTGATTTTTACCGCCATCTGACCCAGCCGCAACTGGGACCTGTTGTCGGATATACGCACCCCCTGTATGGACAAACCGGTCTCGAAGCCGGTGTGGACGGATACCTGCGCGGTTTGTTGGGTGTGCCGGCATCATCCATCTGGCTCAATCAGGTGTTGTACGCCCAACGCCCACCCGGGTTGGACGTGCGCTTGTCGCTCGATTTGCACCAACAAACCCTGGCTGACGAGTTGCTTGAAGGTCACAAAGGTGCAGCCGTTGTGATGAACGCCAGCAATGGCGAAATTTTGGTCATGGCGTCCCACCCGGGTTATGACCCTGAACAAATAGAACAGCAATGGGAAACATGGGTTGAGAGTGAGGACGCCCCCCTGCTCAACCGTGCCACCCAGGGACAATACCCACCCGGTGCAGCCATGGCGCCCTTCCTGCTGGCATGGTCCGGCAAGGCTGGCAATCCCCCCGATTTGCCAGACGTGCCCACAATCCAGTATGAAGACGCCACATGGGATTGCGCAGGCTTTATTGAGGGGGATGCTTCCTGGCGGCAACTGGTTGCCAAGGGATGTCCGGCAGGCAACCTGACCCTGGCAAACGGCATGAGCATCACGGCCATCACGCGCATGTACCAGGAGCTGGGTTTTGGGCTGGCGCCCGAGCTACCCCTTGAGGTTGCCCCTGCGGCGGAAATTGGACGCAAGATGGACAAAAAAGAAGCTGCCCTGGGTCAGGCGGATGTGTTGGTTTCACCGCTGCAAATGGCGCGGGCAGCAGCCATCCTCACCAGCAACGGGAGCCGTCCGGTTCCGCAAATGGCACTGGCGGTTAACACTCCCACCCAGGGCTGGGTAGCGCTTCCCCGTTCCAATTCAGAAACGGTCATCTCCCAGGCTGATTTTTCCACCACCACCCACCTGCTGGCCAATAATCCGCTTCCGTTTTGGTATGTAATAGCCAGCGCACATACACCTGAAGGCATAATCACATGGTTTGTGGGTGGCACGTTGGAAGAATGGCAGGGTACCCCACTCTCCATTGCCGTGGTGATAGAAGAAAATAACCCCTATGCAGCACAACGCATTGGTATTGACCTGCTCCAATCCAGCTTTCAAACGGAATAAAAAACTCCCACCCCCGGTAAAGGGATGGGAGCAACCTTCCACTACTATGGTTTACCCCATACTCACACGGCGGAACTGGCGTTTACCCACCTGCAGCACGCCCCCGTGCGGGAATGGGCTGTTTGGCTCGGTCAACGTCTCACCGTCCAGGCGCACACCCTTCTGTTCGATCAAACGTCGCCCGTCACTCCTGCTGGCTGCCAATCCGGCGCTCAGCAGCACTTCCAGCACGGTTTGCCCGGCTGTCACGCTGATCTCGGGCATTTCCTCTGGCGCGGTTTTCTGCTGGAAAGTACGGATGAAGTTCTCCTTCGCCCGCTCCGCCAGCCCGTCATCGTAGAAAGCACCGGTCACGTCCTGAGCCATCATCATCTTTGCGTCACGCGGATGCAACGCCCCGCTGTTCAGGTCGGTTTCCACCTTCGCGATCACATCCGGCGTCCAGCGCGTTACCAACCGGAAGTAGGACGGCATGGCAAAATCGGGGATGCTCATCAGCTTTCCAAACATGTCATCCGCTGAGGTGTTTAGCGGCACATGATTGCCCAGCGACTTGCTCATGCGCACCACGCCATCGGTCCCCGGCAGAATGCCCAGGATCACGCCGATGTTGGGTTTTTCGCCCATTGAGGTCATCAGCTTGCGTCCGGCGGTGATGATGTTGAACAACTGATCGGTTCCGCCCACCTGCACATCAGCACGCATGGCGTAGGCATCGTACCCCTGCATGATGGCGTAAAAGGTCTCATGCAGGTAAATGGCGTCGCCTTTTTCCCAGCGCAGCTTAAAGTTCTCGCGCGTGATGAACTGCTGCAGGGTGAAGTTGGCTGCCAGGTGGATCAGGTCTTCAAAGGTCAGTTTTGACAGCCATTCGGCATTGTAGCGTACCAGTGTCTTTTCGCGGTCGAGCACGTGAAATGCCTGCTCGGCATAAGTGCGGGCGTTTTCCTGCACCTCGTCATGGGTCAGGCGCGGCCGCAGGATGTCCTTGTCTGAAGGATCGCCGATCAGTGATGTGTAATTGCCAATCAGGAAGGTCACTTCATGGCCCAGCTCCTGAAACTGGCGCAGCTTGCGCATGGTCACGGTGTGCCCAAGGTGCAGATCAGGCTTGCGCGGATCGTAACCACAATAAACCCGCAGGGGGCGGCCAACTTTGTCTGCTTCAATTAAACGCTCGCGCAGTTCGGCGGTCATGGCTTGCTTGAGACCTTCATCGCCGTACTCCGTGCCCTGCATCAGGTAGGTTACTTGTTGTTCGATGTTCATGTCTGCCTCCTTAAACACCCCTGTTGAACCCGGGGATAATTAACCGCAAATTATACACCCAATACATCCATGCGCATTTTTTCCACCATGGGTTTGCCTTTGTGAATAAAAAAGCGCAGCGCCTGTCCCAACCCGATCAAGCCAATCAACTCCAACCAGCGCAGATGCGAGCTGGTATTGATGTGATCGCCGTAGCCGCCGTAGAAATCGAGATACAGGCCGAAGTCCCAGATGGGGAACAGGAACAGCAAGCGGTTGAAGATCACACCAGCCACCGCCAGATACAACATCTCGAACAGGGTGACATCCTGCTTGAGGAAGAAGATCATCAGGAACATCTGCGGAATGAAGAAATAGGTGGCGTAACGCATCATATCCGTACCGCCGTACATCATGCCCAGCAGATTGACCCCCACATATATCAACACCCATGCCCGATACTGGCCCATTTCACGCCAGGCGGTCTTGAGCCGGGTGGGGGTGAATAATATCAAAACAGGCAGGAAGTAAGCCACCAGGTTGAAAACGAAGTTGTAGTCACGCTTCCATTCAAATGGCATTCCAAGCAGCGTTTTCAAGTAGGATGGGTCATTAAAAGGATCGAGGATCTGCTGGGTGAACGTCACTGGAATGATCATGCGGGGCAGGAAGACCGCCAGCCCCACCACCACAACCGTAATACCGGCTCTGAAATAGGGCTTCCAATCACGTTTGTCCGCCAGCCATGCCCTGAAAGCCTCCCACATCACCAGCAGCGCCGGGATTATTGGATATTCGCGGGTTTGCAGTCCGATCACCGAGCACAACAACGCCAGTTCCCAGCGACCCTTCAACAGAGCATAAATACCGAACACAATCATCGGATAGGAAAGCTGATCGGGCCGGTAAAAGTCAAACATGAGGAACTTGACATTAAACAATGCCAGCGCCGGAACCAGCATCACAGCGCAGGATGACAGGAAATTCAAATTGAAATGGCGTGCGATCAGATAAATGCCAAAAAGTGTGGAGAGCAATCCAGCGTAAGCGGTTATGCGAAAACCGAAATAGGTCTCCGTGCCAAGCAGCAAATTGATACCCCTGGCCAGCATGGGGGTGAGCGGCCGGTAAGCATACGGCGCGCCGAGGTGGTCATTATGGAGAATGCCGTTCTCGGCCATATCAATGTAGTACACAAAGTCCCAGGCGTGGCCCTCAACGCTATCCAGGCGATTGGTCAGGCGGTCCAACACCATGATGGTGGCCAGCGCCAGCAACAACGCCAGACCATGTTGCACCCATTGTTTTTTCTTCATTTTGTCCCTCCCTGCGAGGAATTTTACCGGCTCTATTGTAACCGGTAATTCAGCCTTTCAGCAGATCCCGCAGGGCAGGTTCCAGATGAGGAAATTGAAATGAGTAACCACTCTCAACCAGGCGTTGTGGAACAGCACGCTGCCCGCCCAGTACCAGGGTGCTCATTTCACCCAGCAGCAGGTGCAACGCAAACGCTGGTGCGGGAAACCAGTACGGGCGATGCATCACGCGCGCCAGCGTGCGACCAAAATCCTTCATTTTCACCGGGTTGGGTGCACACAGGTTGTAGATCCCTTGCGTGTCTTCTTTTTCCAGCAGGTGCACCATGGCATTCACCTGATCCTTCAGATGGATCCAGGCATACCATTGGCGCCCGCTGCCCAGCGGCCCGCCCGCAAACAACCGAAACGGCAGCAACATGCGTTGTAAAGCCCCATCGCTTTTGGAAAGCACCAATCCTGTGCGGATGGTGATGACACGCACGCCCTTTTCAGCCACGGGTTGCGCTGTTTTCTCCCAGTCGACCACCACCCCGGCGAGATAATCCTTTCCGGCGGGGGCATCTTCCACTTTCAGGGTGTCATCCAGGTTGGTTCCGTAGTAACCCACTGCAGACGCCTGAATCAACAGGGATGGTTTCCGGCTCGCCTGATCAAACCCCGCCCGGATGGCTTCACCGGCCTGCAGGCGGCTGTTGAGAACCTCCCGTTTGCGTTGCTCCGTCCAGCGGCTTGCGCCCAGGTTGGCGCCCGCCAGGTTGACCACAACATCCGCTTCCTCCATCAGTTCACCCCAACCTGCGGCGGTGCGGGCATCCCACCCGTAAACAGTTGCACCGGTTGATGTTTTCCCTCCCCCACCGGAACGGCTCAAAACGGTCACGCCGTGTCCGCGTTGCGCCAGCTCACGCACAAACGCCCCACCGATCAACCCGGTTCCTCCAGCCACGATGATGTTCATTTGCCCTCCTCGTTCAAACAACAGAACAATCGTTAAAATATCTTTATTTTTTCGATAAATGACTCATGCTATAATGGGCAACAATGGAGCGAGTATGGTTGAATCGGTGCTGGTCTTAAACGCCAACTACGAACCGATTAATGTGTGCAATCTCAGACGGGCGATCGGATTGATCCTGGCTGACAAAGCCGCCATGGTTGTGAATGGCAGGGGTGTAATTCACACCGCCTCCACCACCTTCCCCCGTCCGTCGGTGATCCGGCTGGAACGCATGATCCACCGCCCCCGCCCACACGTTCAATTTTCCCGCCGTGAAGTCTTCCGACGTGATAATTACACCTGCCAGTACTGCGGCACTCGTGCCGCTGAGCTGACCATTGACCACGTCATCCCCCGTCATCTGGGGGGTCGCCAGACATGGACCAATGTGGTTACCGCCTGTTCATTATGCAATCACCGCAAGGGCGGACGCCGGCTGGAAGAAGTCAACATGCGGCTTTTGCGCCTCCCCGCTGAACCACCGAGTTCAGTTGCCTACCTGTTTGGAAGGCATTTGTCTGAATACCACGAGTGGGAACCGTTCCTCTCAGGCTGGTAAAAACTTCTCCGCTTGCTTTTATTTTTCACAAATGGATGGCAACGTCTGGGTTTCAGCCCAGATCAACTTCATCCATGTCTCGCGCGACATGGATTTTCCCTGAGTAGGTTGTAGCAGCCTGTTTGGAAAGTTCGGCTGCACTCGCATCGGTGGGATAGTGGATCAGATAAAGCGCCTTTGCACCGGCGCGGGCTGCCACTTCACCTGCCTGTCGTGCAGATGAATGACCATATTCCTCACCACTCGATTCGTGGATCAATGCATCTGCATCCCGCCCAAGGTTTGCCACCTCATCACATGGCTCGGTATCGCATGAATATGCCGCCACCTTACCGCTGGTCGGATACTCCACCCGCAACCCCACGGTTGGGATCATGTGCCGGACTGGCGATGAGAAGATGCGCACATCGGGATAATCCACAACCTGCGCCATTTCCACATTGGGCAGGCGGTGAAACTCCACTGGATAAAAATTGGGCCAGGTCTTCCACTCAAACAGGTCCATGAGGGTTTCCATGCGGCTGACCGTTGCCCCCAGCCCGTGGATGGTGAGCGGCGTTTTTCTTTTTAACAACCACATATCCATCAAAAGCAACGGAGCCGCTGCAACATGATCTGGGTGGAAGTGCGTCAATACCAGGTCGGTTAACTGATTGAAATCCACCCCCAGCTTTTGCAACCCGGTGACCGGGTTATTGCCGCAATCGATCAGAACATGGCGTTTTTCAGTCGTGATCAACAGGTGAGCATTGTCCTGACCTATCGCCGGAACCGCAAAAGCTGAACCAAGAACGGTTAACCGCCCCATGATACCCTCCCCAGGTGGTCTATTGAATTAACCAAATTGCCAGACTCGGTGTCACCCATACTTCAATCGCAGCCGCGATGAGCAGCACCGGAATTACCACACCCACCATGATCTTAAACCAATCTGCCAGAGCAAGCAATAGTACCTCACCCACCGGTTTTTCCCGGTCAGGGGTGGCCATCAATGCGCCCATGCGCAGCACAGCCGCAGTCGCCAGAATGACTGCCGGTATCTCCAGCACCCCGTGCGGAATAATCATCCACAGAAAGGTCATGACTGGCATGCCATTGCTGCTCAACAAGGCCATGAGATACCCCGCCACTCCAACTGACGCCATCAAGGGCAGCATCCCGAGAATACCAAATGAAAACAGCCCTGCCACCAACGCCAGCAACATCACGCGCACATTTTGCCACCAGATGCTCCCGACAGGCTCCAGAACAAAAGGCCGCCACATTTGCGCCATTTCGCTCAGGCGCGTCTCGGCGTCCTGCAGGTTCAACTGCTCCAGCGGGATCTGAAAGCGCTCAATCAAGCGGTAACCAATGATGGCTCCGGCAACCGCCAGAGCAGTGACCAGCAGGAACGGCACACCCAGTCGCCGCATCTGACCTGCCACTTCCACACGGTACCACTGCCATACATTGCGCGCCCCGCCGGTGAACCCGCGCCAGAAAACCCTGCCCATCCATCGGAAGTTCAAAACGTCAATTTCCTTGCCAAGCAACTCTTCGCGCTGAAAATGCGCCAGCCCCACCCGTACCAGCAGCGCGGTCAGCACCATCAGACCGAAAACTGCCCACCATAACGTGGCGTAATTGCCCCAGAACATGACAACGCTCTCACCCTGGATCAGCATGGCGACAGGAATAATAATGAAGGATGCCAGCAGGTTGGCAGCCCGCACCGAGGTTGCCTGTGACGAGACCACCACCGCCCCACTGACCATCATGGTGGCTTGCACCACCGTGAGGATGATGATTTGCGCCAGCAATTGCGGCTCAGGAATGGGAATGTCCTTGATGGCCAGACCCACCAGATACACACCCATGCCCAAAAAACTGGTCATTAACGGTGGCACGGTGGCAGCCAGTAGCTTGCCCAGATACAATTGCCAGTCCTTCAACGGGGTGTTAAGCAGCGGCTCGATGCTGCCGCGCTCCTTCTCGCCCACAAAGGTTTCCAGCGCAATGACCAGTGAAACCGAAATGGGGAAAAAGCCAACGATCATCAGCAGGAAGGGAACCAGCCGCTCCCCGATGATGGTTGCACCGTACTTGTTGACAAACCCCAGTATTTGCTCGGCAGTGAAGTTCATCAGGAACGGAAAGAACAGGGTCAGTGCCAGCACAGGAAAGATGATGCGCCAGTCTCGCAACTGATCCCGCACCTCGCGGCGTGTGATCACCAGCGCCAGACCAATATCATGCAGCATGAGCGCCATCCTTTCCATTGCCGCCGTTTTTTGGTTGCGCCATCACCTGCAAATAGGCCTGTTCCAGACTGCGCGGGGCTTCTTCAAAAGAGACCACGTTCAATGCACCGGTCAACAGGCGCAACAGGGCGGGGTTTTGACCCGGATCAGCCACCCTGAAGCGCAGCGAGGTTTGTTGATTTTCGATCAGTTCGACACCGGCGGGCAATTCAGCCGTCCAACCGTCCACAGGGTTTGCCAGGCGTGCGATGTACTCACCGGGTCCTAACAAACGGTTTTTCAGCCCTTCCACCGTATCATTCATCAAGATCTCGCCCCGCCTGATGATCGCCACCCGGTCAGCCAGTTCCTCGGCTTCAGCCAGGTTGTGCGTGCAAAGCACCACGGTGTGTTTTCCAGAACGCAGGGTGTGAATGGCGTCGCGCACCATGCGGGCGCTCTCCGGGTCCATCGCCGAGGTCGGCTCGTCCAGCAGCAGCACCGGCGGGTTGTGCAACAGCGCACGCACCAGCGCCAGCTTCTGGCGCATCCCCTTGGAATACTCGCCCAGGCGCTTGCGGCGTGCATCAATCAACCCAAACTGTTCCATCAATCGGGTGGAACCTTCGCGAATTTGCGCCGGTTTCAGCCCGTACAGCTTGCCGTAAAAGGTCAGATATTCATCCGCGTTCATGCGCGCGTACAGGCCGTGATGTTCGGTAAGCACCCCCACCGAGGCGCGCACCTTCTCAGGCTCGTCAACCACGTTAAAACCGGCGACCCAGGCTTTACCCCGGGTCGGCTTCAAAATGGACGTTAACATACGCACCGTGGTGGTTTTTCCGGCTCCATTGGGGCCCAGTAAACCCAATACCTGTCCGGCAGCCACATCCAGGTTGACTGCATTGACAGCCACGAAGTCATCGAAGTGCTTGGTCAGTTCCTGTGCAAGTATCATTCAGTTATGTTGGCTTCGACGGTTTCTTCTTCCACTGTTCTGGACTTGTTCCAGATGGTATGGCGCAACACCAGCAACACGGCCGCAGCCAGGGCAACCACTCCCATGACGGTTTGGTTGATATTGATGCCGCCCACGGTTGAGGCATCCAGCCGGATGAAATCCAGCAGGAAACGCGCGATTGGGTACAGGATCATGTAAGTCAGGAAGACATCCCCCGGTTTGAGGCTTTTGATGAAACGCTTACTGATCCACAGCAAAAAACCCGCGGCTGCCACATTCCATAAGAATTCATACAAAAATAACGGATGATAATAAGCAACATCCTGATAGCCCGCCAGACGGTACTGGGGTTCAATGAATATCTTCCACGGCAGATTGGTGGGCATGCCGTACAGTTCCTGGTTGATGAAATTACCCCAGCGGCCAATCCCTTGCGCCAGCACCAGTCCCGGAGCAATGATATCCATCCACCGGAACAGATTAAGCTTGCGCTTGCGGGTATACAGAATTAATCCCAGCAACCCGCCCAGAACGGCTCCAAAAATCCCCAGGCCGCCGGCGCGAATATTGATCGCTTCCAGCGGATGGGTGAGGTAGTACATGGTATCAATGCCAGCCGCCACTTGAGAAGGAGGCGGGGTGAAAATATGCCACAACCGCGCGCCGATGATGCCCAGGATCAGCAACCAGGGCATCATGTCCCATACGTGCTCCGGGTCCTGGTCAAACTGCTTTGCCTGACGCGCCGCAAGATATGCAGCCAAAACCGCGCCAGACATGATGATGATTCCGTAAAAATGGATAAAAAGCTTTCCGATATAAAAACCCTGAGGCATGTGGAATTTTTCCTTTCACATGGGTATTCGTGCAAACATGGTGAATAAAACACCACCGGCAGCGGATACCGGTGCTGTCATTTACTTCGATTGATCTCATCGTGCGCCTGATAGCGCACATCCAATATCCGTTGAATGGCCGTGAAATGGGAGAAAATGGCAATCAGCCACAACCCCACCACTGGAATATTGAACACCAATGACGGCAACAGGATCAAATAACGTTCAACCCGGGTCAGCAACCCCACTTTGGTGGGATATTCCAACGCTTCCGAGCGCGCCCGGATGTAACTGACCAGCAATGAACCGGTGATGGCGGCATATGCCAGCAGGCACAACAACCATCTTTCCTGGGTGGCAAAGTAATACAACAACCCGCCAAAGATAAACAATTCAGAATATCGGTCGGTTACTGAGTCAACAAACGCGCCAAAACGGGTGGGTTCACCCCGCAGGCGCGCCATGGTTCCGTCCAGAAAATCCACCGGGGCGAACACCAGTAATACAATGCCACCCCAGGTAATATGCCCCATACCCACCAGCACCGCAGCCAGTACGTGCCCCAGCAGCCCGATCAGGGTAACCATGTTGGGTTTCAACCCGATTCGGTTTAGAAAGGCAGCCACGGGTACGATGATGTCTTTAAAACGCCATCGTAAAAAATCGGTCAATGATTTATGTTCTTTCTTTGCTGCCTGTTCCAATGTGGGCTCCAGTATACATTAATAGTAGATGCTGCCAGAGATCTTAATCGTTTCGTGTCATTTGGTCAAGCATGGGCAAAATCTTGCTACTCATCCCCGCCCGAATACCCATTATTTCCATTGCCCAGCTCATCATCTTCATCCTCGCGCGGAACCAGCACCTGACGTTCGCGCCCGCCCACCTGGGCAGGACCAATAATGCCCATCTCTTCCAGTTCGTCAATCAACCGCGCAGCCCGAGGATACCCCACCCGCAATCGGCGCTGCAACATGGATGCACTGGCGCGTTGCGTGCTGCGAACCACCTTGATGGCCTGTTCAATCAATTGATCCGGTCCGGCTTCCTCACTCTGCACCATTTGTTCCCACGGCGCTTCTGCTTCCACCGGCGCAGACAACTTCTGCCAGATCTGGATGATGCGGTCGATCTCCTGGTCACTGATCATCACCCCCTGCGCGCGATGGGGCACGCCCACCTCAGGGTTGAGGAACAGCATGTCACCCCGACCCAGCAGCGTTTCAGCGCCGGAAGTGTCCAGAATCACGCGAGAATCGATGGATGATGCCACGGTGAATGAAATACGCGCCGGGAAGTTGGCTTTGATCAAGCCAGTCACCACATCGGTGCTGGGACGCTGGGTGGCAACCACCAGGTGAATGCCCACCGCACGCGCCAGTTGCGCCAGGCGAACAATGGCATGTTCGGTCTGGTCAGGCGCCGCCATCATCAGGTCAGCCAGCTCATCAATCAGGATCACAATGCGCGGCAACGGGGTTTGCTTGCGCCGCTCCATGCGCTTGTTATAGGTCTCCAGGTTGCGCGCGTGTGAAGCTTCCAGTAAACGGTAACGGGCATCCATTTCACCCAGTGCCCAGCGCAAAACACCCAGCATGCGTTCTTCTTCGGTTTCCACCTTGCCAAGCAAGTGCGGCAGACCGTTAAAGCGCACCAGTTCCACCATTTTGGGGTCCAGCATGGCGATCTTCAAATTTTCCGGGGTGTTGTTCATCACCAGGCAGGCGGTGATTGCCGCGATGCACACCGATTTACCCGAGCCCGTGGTTCCGGCCACCAGCATGTGCGGCATGCGCGCCAGATCCGCCACCACCGGCTGGCCCGAAACGTCGCGTCCGAGCACCAGACCCAGTGGCGATTTTAGTTTTTGGAAAGCGGTGGTTTCAAGCAGCGGGCGCAGGCGTACCATGCTGGTCTGTTCGTTTGGCACTTCAATGCCCACAAATGATTCCCCCGGCACGGGGGCTTCGATGCGCAGCCGCTCTGCAGACAGCGCCAGTGCCAGGTCGCGCGCCAGATTGGATATCTGCGATACACGCACCTTCTGGCGCTGGGGTTGCCCATCAGGCCCCACTTTTTCAATATACCCGGGCTCAACCGCAAACTGTGTCACGGTGGGACCCACGCGATACCCCATCACCCGCGCGGGTATACCAAACTCGGCCAGGGCGTGTTCCAACCGGGTGGCAGTGGCATGAATATTGGCTTCATCTGGATGATTGTTATGCTCAGAAGTGAGAATATTCAATGGCGGCAGTCGTTCATCCCGCGCAGCCTGAAGGGCTTCTTCGTCATCACCAAATGCACCAAGGTCGCGCGGTCCCAGGTTGACCTCCACTGTGCGCTGGTCTTCATCTGCCTCAGCCACAGAAGGAAAATCATCGGCGAGAGCCTGTTCAGGCTCAGGCATCTGTGTCTCATCCACCGACAGCACGCGGTCCAACCAGCGCACCAGTGGGGCAATCGCGCCAAAACCAATCAAGCCGAAAACCGTTGCCAGTACAAACCATACGACAAAATTCAAGGAATTTGGCAAAACCATACCAGTCAGTTCTGCCAGCCCCCAGCCCACCAGGCCGCCGTCCTGACCGTTTTCGGCATTTTCAAGGATATGACCCCCTGCCACCGATAAAACCGCCAGCGCCGAGAATATCAGACCTTCCAGCGCCAGAATACGCTGCAGCCCCGGGTTGGGCATCCGTGAGACACGGCGCATCAGGATCATGATCCCCAGCGCGCCAATGCTGCCGATGACCAGAAAACTACCCCACCCAAACGCTCTGGTTAACAACGAAACCCAGGGCGTCATAAAAGAGCCCCGGGATAATTTCGCCAACCCAAGCAGGGTGATCAATGCACCGGCAAGAACGCCCACCCCAACAATATCGACACCAAACCGTTCAAACCGCAACCAGAAACTTGCAAGTTGTTCAACCGGTTTATTGACTGGCGCGGTTGTTTCCGGAGGCGCTGCCTGTTTTTCAGCTTTGCCACCTCGCCGGGGCGTATTTTCGTTTTTCTTACCACTCATTCAATATTCACCAATCCAAGCCCAAGCCGCCGGCGGGAAGCATCGATATGCAGGATGCGCACTTCCACACGTTGACCCGGAGACAGGACCGTTTCAATGCTTTTTTGATCGGGCCGCCGCTCGATGGACGAAATGTGGATCAAGCCTTCAATGCCTTCATCCAGCCGTGCAAATGCGCCGAAACGCATGATCGACGTCACCGTGGCCGAAATCACATCACCTGGTTTGTGGCGTTCCACCAGCGTATCCCACGGGTTTTCAGTCAAGCGCTTGAGACTGAGCGCAACCCGCGAGGATTCCTCATTCACCTGCAACACCAGGGTCTCCACGTTCTGGCCCACCTTGAGTACGTCAGTGGGATGTTGCACCCTGCCCCACGACAACTCTGATACATGGATCAGACCCTCCACCCCGCCCAGGTCAACGAACACGCCAAAGTCTGTTACATTGGTGACCATGCCGGAAATGCGCTCACCCGACTTAAGGATGCGGAACAATTGCTTGCGCCGGCCCTCGCCAGCCTGCGCTGCCCTTTCCGACAGGACAATGCGTTCCTGCGATGGTTCACACTCGATCACCTTGAGGGTCAGTTCGCCGCCAACGTAGCCGTTCAATCGTTCGTGGCGTTCCTCTTCACCCAGGTTGGCGGGCATGTCCACCAGATGCGAGATGGGAACGAATCCCTGAAAATCATCACACTGCACCAGCAGACCGCCCCGGTTGCAACCGTGAACGTGCATGATGATTAATTCGTCCTTCTCGAATAGTTCCTGTACATGATCCCAGTCAACAGCGCTCATGCTTGGCAGACCGGACACACGCATTCCCAGGTCCTGGCGCATAGGCTGAATGGCCTCTTCATCTGCGAGTACTGAGGCCCACCAACCCTCATCTGGTTCATCAGCGATGGGCGGCGGCTGGTTGCTGACCACACGTTTTGACACCATAGAATGTTCCTCCCTGATACCCTTTCAGGATACAAATAAGCAAATAGCTAGATCTGATCGGCACCGGACTCACTCGCGGTTTGTCCGCGGGCTTCCGTTTCCATCTCATGGATGGCGCTTGCCACGGCTTCAATGGCGACCCGCTGTTTGCGATACAGGTCAGCCTCCGACATGGCTAATCGCATGGCTACTTCACGCACTTTCCGGCCTTCAAGGAATTTTAATTCAAGAATATTATACAAGATCCATTCGCCGGTGAAACGTCTTTCTCCCTCTGGACGGGTACTTTCTATGGCTTTTTTCAAAATTGATCGTAACGCATTGGCGCTGTTGCCTTCGTGCATTTCCAGCGCCTCCTGCACCACGCGCAAGCGGATCAACGGACTCTGCGTCAATTTGGGACCACCCCAGTAGTGGGTCAATGCTTCCTTGACCCATTGGGACAGGTCCGGTTCCACCTGGGGGGCCTCTTCCATCAACAAGGTCGCCCCGTCATAACGGGCGGCAGCGCGCACCCGCTGCAGGTAATCTATATCGGTCGCCAGTGTCTGCAATGAGGCAAAGAATTGTTTTTGCAGGTGATGGTCACGCAGGATCATGGTGGCACGCTGCGCAAGCAACGCCAGCGCCTGCAATTCCTCATCATCCAGTTGCCTGTCCCGAATGCCCGTGATGCCCAGCACACCCAGCAGGTGAGGTGAGTCTTCCTCATCACCGGTGATCAGTGGCACAAGCACGTCCTCCCCCCACTCAAAAAGCCCTTCCATGCCAGCTTCAGCCAGGTCAAGCGCCTCAAGCTGGCCGGTCAGCTCATCATTATCGTTATTCCCAGTGGATACCACCAGGTCCAACCCGGCGCCGTTCATGGCGGCCACATAGGCTCCACTGGCCTGCAACCGGTCACAAACTGCAGCCAGGAGCATCTCCAGAAACTGACGGATATCGCTGCGCGTCACCAGATGATCTTCAAGACGACGCAACTGCAGCATATCGTCCTTGTTTCCAAAGAACAAAACCCGTTCCCACCACGGGCTTAACAGGGTGATCATGTACTGAACCATCACCACGGTTGCCACCATGGTGATGGGCACCAGTGCGGAATAGGAATTTCCAAACAAATCCTCACTGACCCGCCTGACAATGGTGACCAGGCCAAGGACAATTGATGCCATGCCAGGCCCGCGCAGCAGCCATTTGAACAGGCGGCTCTTCACCACCCTGTCTGGCCAGGTAACGCCAAAAAATGCCACTGCATATGCCATGATTACTGTGAAAGCCAGGAAGATCATGTTACTGGATGTAGCCAGCAGCCAGAACACCAGCGGGTGGTTCGAAGCCACGTTGGAGCCAAACAACAAAAACGGGAATGAGCCGATGGCAGGGCCCAGTGCGCCGAGCACCAGATACCCCATGCGCCTGCGGCTGGTGGCGGTGGTGGTACGGCGGTAGGCACGGATGAAATTTATCCACGCCGCCCCCATGCTGCCTGTATAAAATAAAAAGAACAGCCCAATCGAGAGGTTGGGGGTCAAATGTGGCGAAGTCAATGGATCCATCACCACAGGTCCCAGCAGCAAGCCAAGCGCAAGCAGGGCAGTGAATACCACCGATATGACATAAGCCATGCGCACTGCCAGAAAACGCCGCCAGCGGCTGGGCTTGCCCGTGGTTGCCAGCAAGGCATCAGAAAAATGCAGATAGGCTGCCGGCAGGAAGATCAAGCCAATCCACTCCACCCGCATCCATACTTCCACTTCCTCCCGCACCGCCGAGTTACCCCCCAACGCCTCAGCGGTGAATACCACCACCAAACACCCCAGAATGGTGGCAAATGACCGCGCAACCCGGTCGCGCAGGTTAAACGTCAGCGCATACAGCAACAGCGAGAAGGCGGTAATGGCAATACCGGCCGTCAGTATTTGACTGAACGTCCGGAAAAAGTACATGACCGCTTCCTGCCAGGAGGTGCTCATTTCAATCCAGGGTGACTAACGGAGAAAACAGATGTAAAACAGGGCAATGTCCTGATTTGCATAATACTGATCTTGATACCCACAAAACTCATAACCCAGCTTCTCAGCCATACAAACCGCAGGGTCATTCTTGGCTTGCATTTCCAACATCACTTTGCGATACCCATGTTGATCCGCCCATCCCTGCGCGGCGAGGACCAACCCGCTGCCAATGCCCTTGCGGCGCACATCCGGGCGCACGGCCAGATCGGTGGCCCATACGGTAAACGGCATACCGTATTCCTTTAATCGGATGTAACCAACGATTTCTTCGTTCAATAATGCCTTGAGAACAATCCCCGGTTCGCGCTGCCATTCATCATTCAACCGGCGCGGGGTACGGCCGTATTCCACCCGCACCTGGCGCGGCAGCCGGGTCTGCCTGAAAGCAATGGATAACCGGTCAGGGTCAAAGTTGCGTTCCATCTGCCAAACATAATTACTGTGATAACTGTGATCCAGCGCCTGAAGGGCTGGATAATCACCTGGCTGTGCTGCGCGGATCTCAATTTCTGGCATAACCACCTGCTCCTACGGTAAGATGACCTGCACCGATATTCCACATGGGGTCAACGCCTGATTGGCATTGTCCGATACCACCAATCGCAACTGATAATCGCC
>DAOUGC010000172.1:0-5247 GCA_034429695.1 Levilinea sp. | reverse complement strand
CGCTGGCAAGCTCGGCGAGACGCATCAGCAGGGACTCCTGCGAAATATCCTGCACCAGTTCCAGGCTGGCCTGGTGAAGAGCCGCCAGGCGGTCTTCGAGTTGTTCCCGGGAAAGAGTGGCTTTCATTGCCCTTATTTTACCTGAGAGATGTGGGGGTTTCCAGTTGTCAGCGTGAGATTGGCAGCCGTGGGGTGAGTTCGCTTTTGAACCCACCGTTAGGGTGCAATAATCGCAATAATCGGTGGGGCGGGAAAGCTCAGAGCCATCCTACGTATACTGAGAAAAGGAACCATACCCTGCACACCACATCGCAGTCAGCAAACCAATTTGTTATAATCCGCCCCATAACAGGAGGAAATTATGCTGGATGGACTTTTTGGCCGCAGGGAAGACGAGCAAAAACTGTACGATGAAAACCGTGTACCCCCCGGACAAAGCATCACCCGCAAGTTCCCGGTGCTGCACTACGGGCCGGTTCCCGGCTTTAACCCCCAAACCTGGACCTTTAAAATCTGGGGGCTGGTGGAGGAACCGCTGGAATTGTCATGGGAGCAGTTTAGCCAGCTCCCGCGCCGCAAGATCATGATGGACCTGCACTGTGTCACCCAGTGGAGCAAATTTGACACCGTGTGGGAGGGCGTCTCCGTGGCCGACCTGGTGAATCAGGGCGTGCTCAAGCTCAAGCCCGAGGCGCGTTATGTGTTGCAGCACGCCGAGTTCGGCTTTACTGCCAACCTGCCGCTCGACATCGTATTGCAGGACAACTTTCTGCTGGCCACTCATTTTGACGGCCAGCCGATCACGCCTGACCACGGCTACCCGTTGCGGGGTGTAATCGGCGCGATCCCATCCCGGCCTGATCTGGTGACGCCTTATCTATGGAAGGGCGCCAAGTGGTTGCGCGGGTTGGAGTTCCTCAGCGAGGATAAACTGGGTTTCTGGGAACAGGCGGGCTATCACAACCGCGCCGATGTGTGGAACGAGGAGCGTTACGCCTGATCCCCGGCACTGGCTGTTGAAGGCAGCCGCCTTGATCACCCTCAAGCGCGCAGGGTTGATTCTGCTATAATGAAAATGGCGCAGGTTTCCGCGCTTGCAAACATTGCGCCGCGGCTGGCGTTATTCGAGGAGAAAAATTCATGTTAGGGTTGGACCCGGTCGTGGCCGTGATGCGCGCGATCATCCTTTTTATTTCCCTGCCGGTGCACGAGCTGGCCCACGCCTACACCGCCAATGCCTTTGGCGATGACACCCCGCGCGCCAACGGCCGCCTGACGCTCAACCCCCTGGCGCATCTGGACGTGCTGGGCAGCCTGATGCTGGTGTTCGCCGGATTTGGCTGGGCAAAACCGGTTCCGGTCAACCTGTATGCGCTGGAGCGGCGCTCATCTGCAGCGCCCATGTGGGTGGCGCTGGCGGGGCCCATGTCCAACCTGGGGCTGGCTGCCCTGGCGGCGATCCCGTTGTGGTTGGGGCTGGTTCCGTTCAGCTTCAGCAATACCGGTTTTTTGCCCACCCCTTACGTTTTTCTGCGTGAGTTCATCTTCATCAACCTGCTGCTGGTGCTGTTCAACCTGCTGCCCATCTACCCGCTGGACGGCGAGAAGGTGGCGGTCAGCCTGTTTCCGCCCAACGTGGCGCGTGTTTTTGAAACCATCCGGCCATATGGCCCCCTGATTTTACTGGCGGTGGTTTTCCTGCTGCCCCGCCTTGGGCTGGATGTGTTTGGCATGTTAATCCGTCCCGTGCTTTCATCCCTGTTGAGACTGTTTGGAGTGCCCTTATGACCAATAAATTAACCATCATCGGGTTGGGCCAGATCGGAACATCGATCGGGCTGGCGCTGGCTGACGAAAAAGATCAGATCGAGCGCGTCGGTCACGACCTGTCCATCACCACGGCGCGTCAGGCGCAAAAAATGGACGCCATTGACAACGCCGTGATCAACCTGCACGACGCCGTGCAGGACGCCGACATTGTTGTGCTGGCGATCCCGTTTGACGCGGTGCGCGAAACGCTGGAACTGATCGCCGAGGACCTCAAGGAGGGCGCGGTGGTGCTGGATACATCCCCGCTGCAGGTGGAACCCCTGGCCTGGGCAGCCGAACTGATGCCCGCTGAGCGGTTCTTCATCAGTTTCACCCCATTCCTGAACCCTGCCTACCTGCATGAAACCGGCACCGGCATCGAAAGCGCCCACGCCGACCTGTTCAAGAAGAGCATGGTTTCCATTGCCTGCCCACCCAAAACCCCTTCAGATGCGGTGCAACTGGCGCACGACTTCTCAGTGCTGCTGGGCGCGCGCCCCATCTTTGGCGACGCTTATGAGAGCGACGGGTTGAACGCCAGCGTCAACCTGCTGCCCAAACTGGCTGCCGCCGCGCTGATCCATGCCATCATTGAACAACCCGGCTGGATGGATGCACGCAAGTCAGCTTCGCGTGCGTTTGCCATGTCCACCGAGGTGATTAATCACCTGGATGACAGCACCGAATTTGGTCTGACCCATCTGAGCAACCGCGAGAACGTCGTGCGTGTTTTGAACGACCTGATCCGCGCGCTGGCGGGCGTGCGCGACCTGGTGGCAAATGAGGACGCCGTCGGCTTGAAGGATTACCTTAAGAAAGCCAGGGATGGGCGCGAAAACTGGATGGTGGAACGCCTCAGTCAGAATTATGAAACCGCGCTGCCCACCCCTGAACTCCCCACCCAGGGCGATCGCTATCGCCGCCTGTTTGGCATTCCCCAGCGAAAGAACAAGGATCAAAAGAAATAATCATGGATGCCCTCCTGACCGCCCAACCCAATGCCAGACTGCTCATCACTGCCCCGGGGCGGGTCAACCTGCTCGGTGAGCACGTTGACTATAACGACGGCTGCGTGTTGCCGGCTGCCATAGACCGCTCGGTGCGGTTGGCGGCCGCCCCCATCTCCGGCTTGCAGGCCGGGATTACCGCGCTTGACCTGGATCAGCGCGTGACATTGGACCTGTCTCACCTGGAGGACAAGACCGACGCCGCCGGCAACCCCCTGCCCGACTGGGCGCTTTACCCTGCCGGAGTGGCATGGGCGCTGCAAAAAAATGGGCTGCCCACCCCCGGTTTTCAGGGAAGCTTCACCTCCAATGTCCCCATTGGTTCCGGGCTTAGTTCATCCGCAGCGGTGGAAGTGGCTTTTGCCGCACTGTTTGAACGCCTGGGCGGCTGGTCGCTTGACCGCGTGACCCTGGCGCGCTACTGCCAGCAGGCTGAAAACCATTACGTGGGTGTGAACAGCGGTCTGATGGACCAGTTTGCCAGCGCAAACGGGGTGGCCGGACATGCGCTGCTGTTCAACACGCGCACCCTGCACTTTGAACCCGTGCCCCTACCCGCTGACGTGGTCATCATCATTGCCGATTCGCGCATGCGCCGCTCGCTGGCAAATTCAGCTTACAACGACCGCCGCGCCGCCTGCGAAAAAGCCGTCGGGTTGCTCCAACCGCTGCTGCCGGGTATTCAGGCGCTGTGCGACATCACCCCGGGGCAGTTTAACCAGCACAGCCACCTGCTGCCCGAAGTGATCGAAAAACGCGCCCGCCACGTGGTGGAGGAGTGTGACCGCGTGCAGCGCGCCGAAGAGTTGCTGAAAGCCGGACGGGCGGAGGAATTCGGGCAATTGATGTACGCCACCCATGCCAGCCTGCGCGACCTGTACGAGGTCTCCATTCCCGAACTGGACGCGCTGGTGGAGATCGCCGCAGCGCTGCCCGGCTGCCTGGGGGCGCGTCTTACCGGAGCAGGCTTCGGCGGGTGCACGGTCAACCTGGTGCGCGAGGAGCACGCCGCTGATTTTATGGAAGGGCTGCGCCACGGTTATGACCGGCGAACAGGCCGGCAGGCAGAGGTTTACCTGTGCCACGCCAGCGACGGCGTGCGCGTCACAGACATCCAGAATACCATCCAAGGGTAAGGGAATCGGAGGGAATATGCGCTCAAACAAATGGTTGCTTCCTGTGTTTGTGCTGTTGATCGCCAGTCTGGCATGCAGTATTCCGGGGCAATCGCCTGCCCAACCAACCCCCATGCAGGATACCCCTCAAGATCAGCCGGTGGGGCAGTCACCCACAGACACGGTGGAACCACCCGCGTCCCCCACCGATACCGCTGAGCCGCCCACCGCCACCCCCCAGCCTGATTTCTGCTTTGAAGGCGTTTGTTTTGATTATGACGCCGCGCTTGGGCAACCCTGGGGCGCGGTCATTCCTGCCGAACCGGTGGCAGATGGCGCCCCCACCTGGATGGGCCACCCTGAATACATTGAAATTAAATTCAACAATTACATCCGCGGCGAGACCTTTCATGAGGCCGCCATCCGTGTGTATTCCGTTGCGGCTTACCGCCAGTTTTCCCCGATTGTGGATGAAGAGTTTATGAATTTCCACTCGTTCATCCAGCAAAAACCACAGGATCAGGAAAACCTGCCCTTCCTGCCCAACTGGCCCGCTGCCCAGGCATTTCATGCGCAGATGAAATATTTGTCCTTCCAGAATGGTGAGGGTGTGCGCTATTTCACCGAGTACACCCAGTATTTTGTACCGGTCAATAACGATGAGCTGTTCTATACCTTCCAGGGTATGACCGCAGATGGCCAATGGTATGTCTCGATGGTGCTGCCGGTGGGCCACCCCATGCTGCCGGTGGATTCCAATGCCGTGCCCCAGGAACAAATGGACGCCATGAGCCAGGATTACGAACCCTACATCACCGACATGGTAAACCAGTTGAACAGCCAGCCGGATAACAGCTATGTACCCGGCCTGCAATTGCTGGATGAACTGGTGACCACCCTGCGGATCAAGTAGGGCGGCGCATATGGATGTAAAACTGTAATAATCTGGCGGGTTCAAAATTGAACCCGCCATTTTTATATGCGGATAGGGTGGTTTTTATCACGATGACACGAAAAAATGTGTGGCGCATTCACAAAATGTAGGGGTCGGGCGGGAAGAACCACGTGAATCTGACGCTGCATCCATAGCCCGACCCGGTCGGGTACAAAACAACCCGATGTCGGGTATAAAACAACCCGGCCGGGTGCACATCAACCCAATGTCGGGCACAAATCAACCCGCAATATCAATCCGCGGGCGCGGCTATGGATGCCGTTCCCCCAAACACCGACAGCCCAACTTGGATTGGACAATAATTCCATTCCCTCCTGGATATTTCCTGCCATCAACTGTATTCTTTATCCTTGTCCCAATT
>DAOUGC010000171.1:0-1830 GCA_034429695.1 Levilinea sp. | reverse complement strand
TCTGGTGTGAATCTTATGAAGATGACAAAAAAACGACGGGGTCTTGCAGAGGCGTGTGGCGTACGCGATTGGCGGAATGGAAGTGGAAATGTCGGGTTGGAAGAGCTTTCTCCTCCCCTATTCGCGTTCTTTGCGAATGGGGGAGGTGCTCGAATGCGCGTGATTAGTATTGCTGGATGTTGCGATTCCCGCGCATTCGAGCGGAGGGGGTGTCCTTCGCGGCTCTGGTGTGAATTTTTTGAAGATAACAAAAAACGAGAGATTCTTGCAGGCGTGCACGATTGACGGATGGAAGCAAAAAGCATCGGGTTGGATGAGCTTTCTCCTCCCCCATTCGCGTACTTTGCGAATGGGGGAGGTGCTCGAATGCGCGCGTGATTAATATTGCTTGATGCTGTGCTATATCGCGCATTCGAGCGGAGGGGGTGTTCTTCGCAGTTTTGGTGTGGAAAATTTTTTTGAAGAGAACAAAAAACGGTGAGATGTTGCAGGCGTGCGCGAATGGCGGAATGGAAGCAAAAAGTCTCAGGTTGGAAGAACACCAGACCAACCCACAAAATTCTGGTTGCAATCCCAATAAATATTGACTAAAATAGTTAATGATTACCAAATTCATATCACGGGGGTGAGACATGGAAGGAAATATTGGGCATCCCGGAATCAGCGAATTATTGGATTTAAGCAGCAAGACCGCCCTGGTGACAGGCGCGGCAGTGGGTATTGGCAGGGCGATTGCCCAGCGTCTGACGGAAGCCGGCGCATTCGTGATGGCGGCCGACATCAACCGTGAGGAAGGCGCGCGCGTGGTGCGCGAGACGGTGGCATCCACCAATCAAATGTCGTTCGTCGAGATGGATGTGGCCAGCCTCGATTCGATCCGTAATGCGGTGCGGTTTACCGTGGAAACGTTTGGCTCATTGGACATTCTGGTTAACAATGCCGGAGTGTTTCCCTTTTCACCATTTGATCAGACCAGCGAGGATTTGTGGGACCGCGTGCTGGATATCAATCTCAAAGGAGCGTTCTTTGCGGCGCAATTGAGCGCCATGCAAATGGTTCGCCAGGGGAGCGGTGGCCGCATCATCAACATTGCTTCCATTGATGGCATTCACCCCACAGGGGCGTTGGTGCATTATGATGCTTCCAAGGGCGGGATGATCATGATGACCAAGGCGCTGGCAAAGGAGCTGGGCAGCCAGCGCGTGACGGTCAATGCCATTGCGCCGGGCAGCATCACCACACCGGGTGCGCAGGCCACCGGGGCTTCGATGATGGCGGCGATGAAGCTGACGCCCGAGCAGGCCGCCGCACAGGGGCAGGCTTTCAATGCCCGCGTGCCGCTTGGCCGTGCCGGAGACCCGGATGAAATCGCAAGGGTGGTGCTGTTCCTGGCTTCAGGGCTGGCAGATTACATCACAGGCGAAACGATTGTGGTGGATGGTGGGTATTTGTTGTCGTAAGTGGGAAATTGTCAGGCGAACGGTGCGTTGGCACGCACGTAATTGACCGAACAGAAACAGTAAAGCGTCTTGGAAGAGCTTTCTCCTCCCCCATTCGCGTCCTTTGCGAATGGGGGAGGTGCTCGAATGCGCACGTGATTAGTATTGCTTGATGCCATGCTTTGTCGCGCATTCGAGCGGAGGGGGTGTACTTCGCGGTTTTGGTGTGAATCTTATGAAGATAACAAAAAACGGTGAGTTGTGAACTGACCCCAAAAAGCAAGACAGAAAAAGAAAGCACCTCATGCGAGAATAGAAGCAGGAGGTGCTTTTCATATGACCGGAACCAAAGGAATGACGCATTATTCAACCGAGACGAAGTTGCTAGCCA
>DAOUGC010000170.1:0-5780 GCA_034429695.1 Levilinea sp. | reverse complement strand
GTCGAGCTGTCGCTGGCGATCCCGTTTGAAATGCCGCATTTTGTTCGAAAATAAGGGAACCGGTTAGCTCTCCACCGGCAACGGACAACCCGGTTTTTCACACAACGGCTGATAGCTCATGCGGTGAATGGAGCACGGGCCCAGGCGCGCGATGGCTTGTTGGTGCTGCGCAGTGCCGTACCCCATGTGACTGGCAAACCCATAGCCCCGAAACTGCCCGTCAGCCTGCGTCATCCATGCATCCCGCGCGGTTTTTGCCAGCACCGAAGCCGCCGCGATGCTCAGGCTGCGCATGTCGCCGTGGATCAAGGCGGTCTGGGGCGTTTCCAGCGGCAGGCGCACGGCGTCGATCAACAGGTGCTCCGCTTGCGGCTGCAGGCACGTCAGCGCGCGCTGCATGGCAAGCCGCGTGGCCTGCAGGATGTTGACGCGGTCGATCTCCTCAGCC
This sequence comes from Levilinea sp., assembly GCA_034429695.1. Classification (GTDB taxonomy): domain Bacteria; phylum Chloroflexota; class Anaerolineae; order Anaerolineales; family Anaerolineaceae; genus DAOUGC01. The sequence continues at coordinate 5,332 of DAOUGC010000170.1, read as the reverse complement.
GATGCCCAGCCCAGTGCCCAACTCACCGCCAGGCTGCGCACCAGCGGCGCCCATGCCCGGCGAGCTGCCGGGGTCATCAGCTTTGAATCGCGCACACCGTCCAGCAGCGAGAGACAGCACGGGTCGGGCGGCAGTATGACCGCAGCCGCGCACACCGGACCCGCCCATGCGCCGCGTCCGGCTTCGTCCACCCCGGCAACGCAAAAAACACGCGTTCCCCACAACGCGCCTTCAAAGTTCAAATGTGGATTGCGGTGAAAGTTGCCCGCCATTTTGCCGGATGCAGCCCGTCCTGATCAACGCCCGATGCCGCGCTTGAGCAGCAGCAGGTACAGACCAAACAGCATGAGGGCAATGGAGCCGGTATTGCCGATGAAGCGCGCCGCCCCGCCGGGGTTGCCGCCGATGTACAGCCCCCAACCCACCATGGCAAGCACCGCACCGGGGATCAGCGGCCACCACACAAAGGTTTGCGTGACCCGCCGCGAGAACACGGTGATCAAGCCCCAGCCAAGCGCAAAGCCCACCAGCATAATGCCGGTTTCGGTCAGACCGGTGTTTGTATCAGGTCCCACCCAGGCTTCGTAAATCGCCGGTCCGGTGGTCAGGATCAGGCAGCCGGGGATGATCAACCCGAACAGCCGGCTGGCGTACCCCCAGAGCAGAAACGACAGCCCCAGTGATAACGGCAGCCAGAAGACAAAGTCCAGCAGGCGCACCGGCGTGAAAAGGAACACCACCGCGGTGGAGACGATCAAGCCACCCGGGATGAGACCCCACCAGTGCGTACGCCCGACAAAAAACGCCGTCAGCGGGGTGATGAAGGCAAAGCCCAGCCCAACAGCCAGCAGCATAAAACCCACCCGGTCCAGCACATCCCAGTTGTACAACGAGGTCAGCCCGATGAAAGAACCGACTCCCGCCCCACTGACGATGGCGCCGCCGATGATGCGCCCCAAGCGGCGGGTGAGCATGCCCCCCACCAGCAGGTAAGCGCCGATGATCGGCAGGATGATCAAAGAAAGCCAGCCCGTGCGCAGGTTCATGTCCACGAACAGCGCCAGCCCTGACGCCACCAGCACCAGCCCGATCTTTACGCGCACATCCAGCCCGTTGTGCGTGGTTTGCTTCTGCTCTTGAATGTCAAAATCCTGATGTTCCAACATGGTTTCGCCGTCCAGAAAAAAATGAAGCCGGAGAACAAACTACCACCCTGCCCGATTAACCATATCAAAAAGTCGGTTTTAGCGGGAGTCCTTTGGGTCATATTTTCAGCATATTCCTGCAATAGGAAGGTTCACGTGATGCCCAGTTCGCGCGCTTTGAGCACCGCCTGCATGCGGTCGCGCACACCCATCTTGGCCAGAATGTTGGTCAGGTGGTTTTTGACCGTGCCCTCGGCGATCACCAGCGTATCGGCGATCTCCTTGTTGCTGGCGCCCGTGGCCACCAGCCGCAGGATCTCCACCTCGCGTGCCGAGAGCGGGTCGGCAAGGGGTTCATGCCGTGGGGCAATGCGCGACAGGCGCGAGAACTCCTCCATCACTTTGGCCGTGATCGACGGCTGCAGAAAGTACTCACCGCGCGCTGCCGCCCGCAGCGCCTCGTATAACTTGTCAGAGGAAACATCCTTGAGCAAAAAGCCCACCGCTCCGGCGCGCAGCCCTTCAAACACGTATTCGTCATCGTCAAAGGTGGTCAGTACGATCACCTTGCAGTCGGGCAGCAGCGATTTCAAGCGTCGTGTGGCGGTCACACCGTCCAGCACAGGCATGCGCAAGTCCATTAACACCACGTCCGGCTGGTGCTGGGTTGCCATGCGCAACGCCTCCTCACCGTTGGAGGCTTCCGCCACCACGGCAAAATCGGGCTGCACACTCAACAGCGTCTTCAGCCCTTCCCTGAACAGGGATTGATCGTCCACCAGCAAAATGCGCACGCTCATCCCGGCCCTCCCACGATAATCAAAATGGAAATCATGACACGGAACCCGCAATGGTTCATTCCGGCACCCCCACTTCCAGCAGAAAACCCTGCCCGGGGAGCGAGGTAATTCGGACTTCACCGTTTAACAGATGCACGCGTTCTTTAATGCCCATCAGCCCAAACCCGCCGTCCAGTTGCTCTGTACCGATGCCGTCGTCCTCGACACGCAGGCGCACCCAGGCAGGGTCGGTATAGTTGAGTGAAATGCGAATATGCTCAGCCCTGGCATGTTTGCAGGCGTTGTTGACCCCCTCCTGCGCCGTGCGGTACAGGGTCAGATCGGCCTGCGGCGAAAGCTGGCGCAGGGGACCCTCAACACGGAACTCCAGGTTGGAGCCAGCCACCGAGGCGTTATCCACAACGCGTTGAATGCGTTGATCCAGCGAAAGGCCTTCGCCGTCGCGCGTTCGTAGCGCCGAAACCGATGAACGTACATCGCTGAGCGCCTGCTGGGTCAGGTTTTGAGCCGTTGCCATGATCTCAAGCGCATGGGCGGGTTCACTGGCTGCGATGGCCCGCGCCGCCCGGATTTGCATGTGGATGGTGGTGAGATAATGTCCCAGTCCATCGTGGATCTCGCGCGCCAGGCGGTTGCGCTCGCGGGTGATGGCCAGTTCCTCCACCTCAAGCGCGTATTCACGCAATTGCTGGTTGGCTTCGGCCAGTTCCGTCACCAGGCGTTCCACCTCCATGCGGCTTTTTTCCTGACTCACCGCCATCTGGGTGAAAACGACGATGAACACCTGCCCCGCCAGAAAAGTGGGCAACTGCTGGAACAGGCTCTCCCAGCCGCCGTTGATGATCCCGGCTGTGACCATGTAAGCGCCCAGAATCACGCCGTTGACCGCCACCATCCAGTTGTTGGAAAACAGCATCACGCTCTGACCCGCCAGCGGCAGCAGCACCAGAATGTTGAACGCCCCGCCCTTGGACATGTAAACGATCCAGCCGCCCAGCGGAGCCTGAATGACGAAGTACAACAGGCGCAGTACAAAAGAATTGCTGCGCGCCACAAAGGCATAGCCGTAGATGCCAAAGAAAATGTACAGGATCCCCAGCGTCACCATCAACACGATTTCAATCGGGTTTGCCTCGGTCAGTGATGAGAACGTGGCAAAGTAGGAAGCCAGCAGCACCACGGCGAATGCCAGATCGGCGCCTGCACCCGTCTTTAAGACCGATTGCGGACGTGGGGTGAATTGCGGCAATTGCATGTGATCATTATAGCCGGAATTTCCCGCCCGGCTGCTGTCATTTGCCAGCCTGACCCAGCGTGCAACCCGTCACATGTGACCGTCACAGCCGGCTTGTGCCCCGCCCACCCGCCTGAATGTGAGTCTGCCCGTGACCGCGGGTACATTCACTCGGCACGGCGCTTTGCTACACTGCCATCAACGAAGATATTGCCATCCTCATTATCCCAACAAAAAATATTCCTCTGCGCCTGGAGGCTGCCATGAAATGTTTGCTGGTCTACCCTGAATTTCCAGATACTTTCTGGAGTTTTAAACACGCCGTGCGCTTTGTACAGAAAAAAGCCGCCAACCCACCCCTGGGGTTGGTGACTGTGGCTGCCCTGCTGCCGCACGAATGGGATCTGCGCCTGGTGGATATAAACGTTGCCCCGCTGACCCAGAAAGACATCGAATGGGCAGACATGGTCATGATCAGCGCCATGGTGGTGCAGCGCAGCGGTGCACAGGTGGTGATCACCCGCGCCAAAGCCGCCGGAAAAACGGTGGTGGCGGGCGGTCCGCTGTTCACCGGTGAGTATCCGCAATTCCCGGATGTGGATCATTTTGTTCTCAACGAGGGCGAGATCACCATCCCGCTCTTCCTGGACGATCTGGCACACGGCTGCCCGCAACGCGTTTACACAACCACTGAATATGCCGACATGCGCACCTCACCCGTGCCCGCCTGGGAGCTGGTGGACATGCGCAAGTACGACTGCATGAGCATTCAGTTCACGCGCGGCTGCCCGTTTAACTGCGACTTCTGCAACATCACCGCGCTGCTGGGTCACACCCCACGGTTGAAGAGCAAGGAACAGATCCTTGCTGAACTGGACCGCCTCTACCAGCTTGGCTGGCGGCGCAACGTTTTTTTTGTGGATGACAATTTCATCGGCAACAAGAAAGCCTTGAAACAGGAGATCCTGCCCGCGCTGATCGAATGGCGCAAGGGCAAACAGGGCTTTCAGTTCATCACCGAAGCTTCCATCAACCTGGCGGACGACATTGAGTTGATGCAATTGATGTCAGAAGCAGGCTTTAAAAGTGTTTTTGTAGGCATAGAAACGATTGATGAAGACAGCCTGACCGAATGTCACAAGAGTCAGAACCGCAACCGCAACCTGCTGGAAAACGTGCGCACCCTGCATGCCAACGGGTTGCAGGTGATGGGCGGTTTCATCGTCGGTTTTGACAGCGACACCGAGAGCATCTTCCAGCGTCAGGTGCGTTTTATTCAAGAGTCGGGCATTGTCACCGCCATGGTGGGGCTGCTGCAGGCGCCGTACGGCACGCGCCTGTATGCCCGCATGGAGCAGGAGGGCCGTCTGACGGACGAAATGTCGGGTGATAATGTGGATGGCAGCACCAACATCATCCCGCGCATGGATATTAATGTATTGAAGAACGGTTACCGGCGCATCCTGGAGGATATCTACTCGCCCAGGCCGTTTTATGAGCGGGTCAAGACCTTCCTAAAATCCTATGAGCCGCGTGAGAACCCGGTCTCACTCAACTGGGAGGAGATCGCGGCATTCCTGCGCTCGATCTGGCTGCTTGGTATTGTGGGCAAGGAGCGCCTGCAGTACTGGGAGTTGTTCTTCTGGACGTTGTTCCACTGCCCCAAAAAGTTTGCCCTGGCGATCACCTTCACCATTTACGGGTATCACTTCCGCACGGTCAAAGACATGCACGTTCATGCCATTCCGGCCTGACACAGTGCATTGATATCGGGTGCCGGGGGTTTCGCGGTGGAATTCCATCGCGAAACCCTTTTTATTAATGGATTGGTGGAGTGGGTTGCCCGTTTTTGTAGATTTGTTTGTTTGATAGGGTGGGCGTGATGCTTTTTCAGCCCACCGACCGTGCGGTAAATAACGGTGGGCTGGAAGACTGGAAATGATGAAAATTGGTGGGCAGTGAGTGGTAGGGTGGGCTGATGCTTTCTCAGCCCACCATTTGATAATTGCACCGCAAAAAGCACCCCCTCCGGTGTAAGCGCAGCGGCAGCACCTCCCCCATCGAAAAGAACGTCGATGGGGGAGTAGAAAGTGGTAGGGTGGGGCACCAGCTTCGCTGGCGTGATGCTTTCTCAGCCCACCATTTGATAATTG
>DAOUGC010000169.1:0-5748 GCA_034429695.1 Levilinea sp. | reverse complement strand
CATTGCCCAGGATGGCCCGCCCGGAGCGGGGGAGATGTTGCAGTAATCCTCGTTGCACGGCATCTCTGAGACCACTGAGCCGGTGTTGTCGATGATCAGCATGTACTCATCTGAAACGGCGGTGAAATGCCGCCCCGATGGGTGGTACGCCAGCCAGTAACCGCCGGCGGGCACATCCACCCAGGTGATCCCGCCGCTGTTTAGATCGGCAAACGCCAGGCCGGTGGTACTGTCGGTCTCGTTCCAGTCCGCAAGGTCGGGGCTGACATTGAACAGCGCCACGCCGTCATCGGGGTTGACCACCACATTGGACGAGTAGCAGTCGGGCCAGATCACCTGACTGCCGCCGCTGACAATGTTCGTCACCGACAGTGCGCCGTCACCGCATATGGCGTTCCAGTTGGAAGTGACCACCTCGCTATCAGACAGCCATGCAATGCGATTCTCGCCCGCGCCATCCAGGGTGATCAGCATTTCGGGGGTCTTTTCGCTCATCGTCACGGTCCATAGTCCGTCAATGGACCAGCCAGCGCCGGTTCCAAAGCTTTCCACAGTGGTGAAAATGATGGTGTCGTTATCCAGTGACCACGAAGGCGCAACGGTGTGAAAATCATTATCAGTCAGTTTGAATGCGGTTCCCTGTTCCACATCATATACAAACAGGTCCGCCACGGTATTTGCGCTCACAGCGGGGTAAGCCAGTTTTGTGCCGTCCGGTGACCAGGCTACAGAAAATGTGTCAGTGATGGCGCGCAATGCTTCCAAATGGGGTTCGCCCAGCTCGCCGTTGGGGTCAATATCAGCGGACGGCTCGATCAACGGGGTCACATCGGTGACGGTGATGCCGTCTGGCGTTAAGGCAGCCACATGCAGGATCCAGTCAAAGGCGTCCGGGTCTTCACCGGTGACAAATGCCACATGCCCACCCTGCGGCGCAATCCAGTCGGTGAGGGGACTCATGTAGTGCACCGGTTCGGGGTAAACCAGGGTCTGTTCCCCGGTGGTGGTGTTCACCGCCCACAGCCGGTTGTCCACGTCCAGAAGCAGCCACCACGGACCGTCGCCCAGTTCGGTTTCGGAAGAATAGCCGTCCGGTGCGAAGGAATCGTCAGGACCATCCGCCTCATCCGGTGCGGGCTCCTCAGTAACTTCTTCGCCGGGTTCGTCCTGTTCGGCGTCAAAGGGAACCTCGGTCACTGCCCAAATTTCCGGTTCGTTCTGGTCAGATTCAAAGAAATCACTCGTTTGAACGGGCATGGTATACGCCAGTGCGCCAGCCACGGTAACCAGCACGCAGCAGCACAGGCTGAGCAGCAAAATCACCAGACCGGTGATCCACAATCCGCGTTTTTTACGCATGATGCCGATGATCAGCGCAATCACGCCGGCCAGCCCCGCCAGGGCAGCCAGCCCAAGCAGAATGAAGATGAGGATAGTACTCGCCATATGTTTTTCTCCTGGAAAATGGGTCGGCGCGCCGCTTTCCTCGCCTGCAAATATTGTAACCCGTTCTCGAAAAAAGGAATTGGCTATTTTTCAGCGCACCGCAAATTTCAGACCGCTCCACACATCACTAACAGAGCAGATCTTGTAGTCCACCAGGTGATGCCCCAGCCCTGCCTCGCGCACGGCACGTTCGTTGAGGCCTTCAACAGCCTGCCGCGAACTCTTTTTGGGCCACAGCACCCACAACCCACCCTCGGGTGTGATGGCAGCCATGCCGGGCATGACCTGGGCCAGCATGACCGGTGTTTTTACAAACCACAACAGCAGATCACCTGCCGGTATGGAAGCGGGTGAGGCAGCGTCACCATGCAGCAACTGCACGCCTTCAGGCAGGGGTGCAAGGATGGCTGCGGCGTCAGGCGGGGCATCCAGCAGGGTCAAGCGCATGCCGGGTTTGATGCCCAGCTTCTTTGCCAACGGCGTCCCGCTGTAAGCGGCAAAACCGTGTTCAAACGTCACCGGGTTGGGGTTGGTCAGCGCGCTGAGCAGCGCCTGGTTCAGCGCGGGGAGCACGTCCTCCCAAGTGGTGAAAATGGCGTCGGGGAACAGGCTGCGCACGGCATCCACTTTTTCAGGTTGGCCGCCCGCAAAAACAATCGGCGCTGCTGCAGTGGATGGCGAGGTGCGCATCTGCACGGCGATATCCCTGCCGCCGGATGGTTGACGGGACAGGTCGATCACAAATACGTCGGGCGGGTCATTGCGCAGCTTGCGGAACAATGCCTGGCTGGGCGGCTCATATTCAATAACATACCCGCTGCCGGTTAATGCGGCCATGCGGGCTGTAGCTTCAGCCGGGTTGATCAGGATCAAACGGATACGTTTCGTTTCCATAAACCCCTCCAGATGTTTGGGATTGGTTTGCAGAGCAGTAATTTTTAACAGGCATGAAACTTGCCTCTATGGATTTTCTTCGCATAACCGATATAATTATATGAAAGAATGGGGGTAGCAGCCCTGTTTTTTCGGCTGCCGGGAACCAACCAGCGGCGCGCATCGTTAACTCCTTTGAAAGGAGATCGTCCATGTTCCGCAAATCAGGCAAGTTTATTGTTGTAATTCTTATCCTCTTACTGGTACAGCTCGCATGTCAATCCAGCACTGGCATTCCCATCACCGGCCCTGGCGCCGCTGAGACGGCTGCCGCCTCCACTGTGTCCGCCGCGCAGACCCAGGCTGCGTTTGATTCCCTGGTGCAGCAATTGACCATGGTCGCAATCGGTGGGGAGGATGCCACCCAGATCGCACAGGTTGCCACCGCCACGCCCACCGCCACTTCGCTGGTTCCAACGCAGACCTTCACGCCCACCAACACAGGCGTGCCCCCCACGGTGACGCCGGTTCCTTCCAACACCCCGGCGCCTGCCACTGCCACGGCCATTCCGTGCTACAGCGTGCAATTTATCACCGATGTGACCGTGCCGGACAACACCACCTACGGGCCCAACACTGCTTTTGTAAAGACCTGGCGGCTCAAGAACACCGGCTCGTGCACGTGGACCAATGAGTTTGATCTGGTGTTTGTCTCAGGCAATCAGATGGGCGCGCCCGCCGCGGTGGATTTCCCCGGTGCAGCCACCCCCGGCTCCACCATTGACCTGTCGGTCTCGATGGTTTCGCCCTCCAGCGCGGGCAGCTATGAAGGCAAATGGGCGCTGCGTTCGTCCAATGGTGTGATCTTCTCGCTGGGCGCCAATGCGTCCACCCCCTTCTGGGTGCGCATCAATGTGCAGCAGACCAACCCGGGCAACTGGGCATCCGGTCATGAAGGCGACTTTGACTACAACTATTGCTCGGCAGTCTGGCGCACCGGTTCGGGTGTGATTGGCTGCCCATCTGGAGAGAATTTCTCCACCGGTTCGGTGACCAGCAGCAACACCCCCAAGCTGGAAGGCGGTTATCAGGACGATGAACCGGCGATCATTATGATCCCGTCCAACGGAGACGGCGGTTTCATCACCGGCACCTTCCCGGCTTTCAATGTGCAATCCGGTGACCGCTTCCGCGCGCTGATGGGTTGTTTGGATAAATCACCCAAGTGCAACGTGCAGGTGCAGTTGAATTACACCACCGATGGTTCAACCATCAACAATCTGGGCACGTGGACCGAGACCTCGGACGGCAATTTCACCCAGATCGATGTGGATGTCAACTTCCTTGCCGGTCAGAATGTGCAGTTCATCCTGAAAGTGAACAACAACGGCAACTCGCAGGATGACCGCGTCTTCTGGCTGCAACCCGAAGTACGCTAAACCACCAATCATTCGCCGCAGGGCTGTCAGTTTCTCATGAAACAGCCCTGCGGACAGACATAACTTGAAGCAGATGGGCGCGTTGAGCGCAAAAACAGCAGTACCGTCCGTTCCAGAACCAAAGGAGGGGAACATGACGAAATTTTTTGGCTTACGGATTTCCCTGGCGCGTGCTTTTCAGTTCGCTGTGATGCTCACCCTGCTGGCGGCATTGCTGATGCCTGCCCCCACCCCGGTGCAGGCGGCGCTGGAACCCGTGCCGACCTTTGACGTGATCAGCATCACCCCCGATGTCTCGATTCGCATCCGCACCTATAATGTGCCCGCCGGACGCATGTTCACGGTGCGCATGGGTACTTATGGCACGCTTGGCATTGGCGGTGAAGTGGTGGGTAACACCAACAGCGGCGCGGGCGGTTCCTACGAGGAGACCTATACCATTCCAGCCAGTCTGGCGGGCAGTTATCGCATTGCGGTGCGCATGGAAAGCGATGATGGCTATTATGCCTACAACTGGTTCTACAATAACGAAAGCAGCACCACCCCCACCACAGGTGGTACGGGCGGACCGGTGACACCGGGGTATACCGGCATCCCGACCTTCTCCATTCCCACCGTGGTGACCGATTCCACCATCACGATCCAGACCAGCAACTTCCCTGCCAATCAGGAGTTCACCGTGCGCATGGGCGCTTACGGCACGCTCGGCATTGGCGGGACGGTGGTTGGAACCACCAACAGCGGAGCGGGCGGCAGCATCACGGCCACCTATTCCATCCCGGATGCGCTCAAGGGCGCGGCGCAGATCGCGGTGCGCATGGACAGCCCGGCGGGTTATTATGCCTATAACTGGTTCTATAACAACAGCACCAGCGGCGGCACCGGCGGGCCTGTAACCCCCGGCACGGGGGGACCGGTGTACACGGGCATCCCCACTTTTAATGTGACCAACATCAACACGGATACCGATGTTACCATTCAGACCAGCAACTTCCCCGCCAATCAGGATTTCACTGTGCGCATGGGTGCATACGGCACGCTTGGCATCGGTGGGACGGTGGTGACCACCACCAACAGCGGCGCTGGCGGCAGCTTTAATGCCACTTACTCCATCCCGGCTGATCTAAAAGGCGCTTCCATGATCGCCATCCGGCTGGAGAGTGCGTCTGGATATTACGCGTATAACTGGTTCTACAATAACACCACCACCAATGGCGGCACGGGTGGTCCGGTTGCCACGCCGGTTCCGGGCACGGGTGGGCCGGTGTACACGGGCATTCCCACCTTCTCCATCTCGTCTGTCACGGCGGGCAATTCCGTCACCGTTCAGGCGTACAATTTCCCCGCCGGGCAGGACTTTACCGTGCGCATGGGTGCATATGGCACTCTGGCGGTGGGGGGCGAGGTGGTGGGAACCACCAACACCGGTGCGGGCGGAAATTTCACCGCGACGTATACCATCCCGGCCAGCCTGGCTGGTAATGAGCAGATCGCCATTCGGATGGATGCGGCAGCGGGTTATTATGCCTATAACTGGTTCTGGAATTACTAAATCCATTTCATAGAGAAAATGTTTTTCGTAGGGCGGGGTGGAATTTTTTCACCCCGCCGTTTTCTTTTGTTTGGGATTGGAAGAAACCATCAACGAATGGAAACGAATAAACGAAAGCCGGATTGCGTCTTCTCCTCCCCCATCGATGTTTTTTTCGATGGGGGAGGTGGAGCCGAACGCCGCAATGGTGTTTGCCATGCAATAGACATTTAACGGCGTTCGGGGCCGGAGGGGGTGTTCCTGACGTGAACGATCATCGAGGAAACCGGCGGACTCCAAACGTCCTGCGCTCTATTCGTGCCTTTCGTGTTTGCTTTTCCCCCACCCTGAAGAATGGATACGAATGAACGAAAGCCGGATGGCGTCTTCTCCTCCCCCATCGATGGTTTTTCGATGGGGGAGGTGGAGCCGAACGCCGCAATGGTGTTTGCCATGCAA
>DAOUGC010000168.1:0-25711 GCA_034429695.1 Levilinea sp. | reverse complement strand
GGCTGGCGGGTTCAAACGTTACAGCCAATGCCGTCCACCCCGGGCTGGTGCGTACCAGCATCGGAAAGCGGCAGGGCTGGTTTTTGCGGGCCATCTTTGGTGTGGTGGATTTGTTTTCAGTGGGTGAGATGCAGGGTGGTGAGGCGCTAACGCGCCTGGCAGCCGACCCTGACTTGAAGGGGGTCAACGGGGTTTACTTTGATATTGAGCGACAACGCAACCCATCATGGGTGGGGCAGAGCCGCGCGCTGGCTGAAAAATTGTGGCGTGTCAGCGCGGAAATTACGCAAATCCCCGAAAATTGGTAGCAGAGGAGAGGATTATGGCAAAACAGGCAAGCCGCGATGGTTTGGATTGGTACACCAACGTACGTTTTGGCATGTTTATTCACTGGGGGTTGTACTCGCTGCTCGGGCGTGGCGAGTGGGTGCTGCACAATGAGCGCATCCCGTTGAGCGAGTACGAGCCGCTGGCACAGCGCTTTAACCCAACCCGCTTTAATGCCAGGGAATGGGTGAGTATTGCTGCGGACGCGGGGCAGAAGTACATGGTGATCACCAGCCGCCATCATGATGGCTTCAGCATGTACGATACGGCGCTATCGGATTACAAGATCACCAACACACCCTTCAAGCGTGATCCGCTGGCTGAACTGGCCAATGAATGTGCCCGGCGGGGGGATGTTAAACTGGGTTTTTACAACTCGCTGCTCGACTGGCGTCATCCGGCTTATCGTTTTCGGGACAAATCAGGCATGGCATGGGAAGATTACGTTGCGTTTCTGCACGGGCAGGTGCGTGAGCTGTGCACAGGTTACGGGCAGGTGGCGTGCATCTGGTTTGACGGCGATTGGCCCCGCCAGAGCCTGGATGACAGCAACGCTTATTTTGCGGCGGGTGGCAGCTTTGAATATGAAAAGCTGTACGAGATGATCCATACCCTGCAGCCGGATGCCGTCATCCATAACAACCGGCACGCTCAGCCCATCCCGGGTGAGGATGTGCAGGGTTTTGAGCAGGATTTGCCGGGGGAGAACTCGGTGGGCTTCAATACCACCGAAATCTACGACATGCCGATCGAAGTGTGCATGACGATCAATGATAACTGGGGTATCCATTTTGATGACGACAACCACAAATCGGCGGGGCGGCTGGTGGAGGTGCTGGTGCGCTCGGCAGCGGTGGGAGGCAATTTGTTGCTGAATGTGGGTCCAACGGCTGAGGGGGAGATTCTGCCAGTGCACGTGAAGCGCCTGCAACAGGTGGGGGCGTGGCTGCGTGTGAACGGGGAATCAATTCACGGGGCGGGCAAAGGCATCATCCGCCTGAAGGAGGGGGTTTCGACCTTCAACGGGATGACGCATTACGTGCATATCTTCAAGCACGTAACGGACAGGGTGTATCTGGAGAGTGTTCCGTCGGGGCTGACGCGCGCGCGGTTGTTAAGTGACGGCACGCCGGTTCGCCAGGGTGTGGACCGCGGCAGGCTGTATTTGAGCATCCCGGCTGCGCAGCGCGATGCGTTCGATACGGTGGTGGCGCTGGAGGGATAGGAAGATCCCCGCCAGGAAAGGGGGATATTGTGGAGATTCACGTAAGGGCGGACGGCGTCCGCCCGAGTGAGATGGTGAGATTTGGGCGCACGCGGTGCGCCCCGATCAAATTCAAAAAAAGGATTTGGAAGGATGCAATCCGTCCAAACCCTTTCTGTTTACTCGTCCAGGTGGGTTAAAATCTCCTGCCATTCGGGCCGGTCGTGCAATGACGCCAGGTCTTCCTCTTCTGTAAACCACGGTCGGATGGTCAATCCCATGTCGATGGCCGATTTCAAGTGCTGCAAGGCGCGCTCGGGGTTGCCCAGGCGTGCGGCTGCCCGACCTGCGTCCAGATATACCCAGGCGGGCACCTCTCCGCTGCGGATGGCATCTTCCAGCCACATCAGCGCAGCGTCATATTTATGCTTGCGCAACATGAAGTCCCCAGTGACTGCCATGTTGAGCACGTGATCGTACAGGCACAGGTATGCGTTGCCTTCCTCCACTTTTTCATACCCAAGGGTTTGAGCGGTCAAACCCGAAGGATAATTAAATTTCCAGCAGTGCCAGCCGATCTCGCGGATTCCGTGCTCGTGAACCTGATGAGCAAACGCACGCGCGGTCAACGCCGCCAATCCCCGCTGCCTGTAGAAAGGATGAGTGGCAATGCCCACCTCACAGCGGTCGCCCAGGTTGTATTCAGACAGGCACCATGTAACCACCAGACCGTCACCCACCAGGCACACCCCCAGGCTTTTCTGGATGAACTCTTCCACTGATGGTCGTTCGGACTGCATCTCTTCGCACAGATCGTCAAGATTGGCAATATCCTCGCGCTCCAACAGGTCAGCGTCCGCAGAATGGAAGGTCAAACCTTTAGGCGGGGTGACCGGCTGAGGAGCTTGATCCAGTTTAAGGCGGTAATACTCACGTTCAAGCTGGATGGGGTTGTGCCCCTTGAGCAGCACCAGATCGATGGAGTCCTCCCACACACTGTCATCGTAATACAGGCTGAAGGAAGCTTCACCGGCCTCAAGGGCAGCCGGAAAGTGAACTTCGGTGAACCAGCGCGCCAGTTCGGAGTTAAACTCCTTGTTGTGTGGATCGCCCGCCAGGTAAAAGCGGTGGGAGACGTGGATCAACGCCGCGGTTGGATGAGTGGGATGATCGGCGATCACCACACCGGGAACAACCCCATGCAATACAGCCAGCGGGGCAAGGTGGTCTTCCAACCCCTGAAACAGGTCGACGAGATCGGGAAATTGTTTGGGTTCGAGGATATGCAATCTTATGCTCCAGGATCGAATTTGTGCAGGCAGCGTCTGTTTGCTGTAATTATACCTGCCCATACGTCAAAGGGTGACGGATGGAAGTGTTGGTATAATTGCAGGATGAAAAAATGGCAATTGGCGCTCGGTGTATTGATTAGCGTTGTTTTCCTGTACTTTTCACTGCGCGGCCTGCATCTGGGGGAGATGTGGGAATCGCTTAAAACCGCGAAATATGTCTGGTTGATCCCCGGTGTGATTGTTTATTTTCTGGGGGTGTATGTGCGCGCATGGCGCTGGCACTATCTACTGCGCCCGTTGAAGAAGATCCCCACCCGCACCATGTTCCCCATTGTGTGCATTGGTTACATGGGCAACAATGTTTATCCGGCGCGGGCTGGTGAATTACTGCGCGCCTTTATTTTACGTGATCGCGAAGGCGTTCCGGCATCGGCATCTTTTGCCACGGTGGTTGTGGAGCGCATCTTTGATGCAGTGGTGATGACCGGTTTTGTGTTCCTCAACATGCCGGAACTGGCGCGCCTGTCCGGGTTCAACTCGGGTTTCATGGGCGACATTCGCCAGGTGGCGGTATGGGGTTCGGTGATCTTTATCGGCGCGCTGCTTGTGTTCCTGCTGGCTGCCATGTTTCCAGCGGTCACCACGCGGGTGGTGGAATGGATTATCAACCGGCTGGTGCCGGCCAAATGGCGTGAAAAGAGTGCGGCGCTTGCCGGACGCTTCCTCACCGGGCTGGCCTCGCTGCGCTCACCCGGCGATGCACTGATGGTATTCCTCACCACGGTAATCATCTGGTTGTTTGAAACCGGCAAGTACTGGTTTGTGATGCATGCCTTCCCGTTTGAAGTCAGCTTCTTTGCGCTGATGTTGATGAACGGCATCGTTAACCTGGCGACCACGCTGCCTTCGGCGCCTGGCTACATTGGCACGTTTGACGGACCCGGCATTGCGGTGCTGGTGGCGTACGGTGTTTCGCAGGAAGTGGCCACCGGTTACACGCTGGTGCTGCATGCCGCCCTGTGGTTCCCGGTGACGCTGCTGGGGCTGTATTACTACCTGCGCCAGCCGCTGCGCTGGGGGCAGAAACTCAAACAGATGGGCGACCAGGAACGCGAGGCGGGTTCGCCAGCCTGAGGTAATCAAGGCAAATACCATCGTCCGGCTGCAGGCCGGCGCGCAGGAGGGAAAATGAAGACCGCGATCATCGGAGCAGGATTGGGGGGCATGTCCGCCGCTTACGATCTGGCAAAGGCCGGACGCCAGGTGGTGATTTACGAAGCCGCTGATTACGTCGGTGGGCTGGCAGCGGGTTTCAAGGACACCGGTTGGGAGTGGAGCGTCGAACGCTTTTATCACCACTGGTTCCAGACCGATACTGACATGCAGAGGATCATCGCTGACCTGGGTTTGACCCACAAGGTCGTGGTCAAACGGCCCTATACGGTCATGTTCCACGAGGGAAAATTTTACCCGTTCGATTCCTATCTCGCCGCGCTGCTGTATCCCGGGTTGGGCTACGGCATCAACAAGATCCGCTTTGGCCTGGTGGGGGTGTTTTTGCGCCTGACCAACAACTGGAAGGTGCTGGAGAAGATCACCACCCACGAGTGGATGCGCAAGTGGGCGGGGCAGCGGGTATACGAACAGATGTGGGAACCCATGCTGGTGGGCAAGTTTGGCGAGCGTTTTGCCCGTCAGGTCAACATGGCGTGGATGTGGGCACGCCTGCACAGCCGCACCACAAAACTCAGTACCTACCAGGGTGGTTTTCAGGCTTTTGCCGATGACTTTGCGGTGTGCTTGAAATCCATGGGGGTGGAGTTCCGTATGAGTACGCCGGTGCAGGGCATGGAGGCGGTGGAAAGCGGCGGTTTGAAGGTGATCACCCCCGCCGGTGAAGAAACATACGCCCAGGTGCTGAGCACCACCTCCCCACAATTGATGGCGAAGATGGCGCCCTCGCTGCCGCAGGATTATCTGGCTGGACTGCTGAGCCTGAAACATCTTGGCGCGGTTGTGCTCACGCTGGCGCTCAAGCATCAACTCTCCGAAGAAGGTTATTACTGGTACAACCTGCCCAAAAGCGCTGGTTTTCCCTTCCTGGCGCTGGTGGAGCACACCAATTTCATTCCATCTGAACACTTCGGCGGCGACCATGTTCTGTATATCGGTGATTATCTGGAAACCGATCACCGTTATTTCAGCATGGACAAGGACGCCATTCTGGCGGAATATCTGCCCGCGTTGACGCGGATCAACCCCAACTTTACCCCTGAATGGGTGCGCGAGAGCTGGATGTACCGCACCACGTACGCCCAGCCGGTGCCGTTCCTGAATCACAGCCGCAACATACCGGCCACGCGCACGCCATTGGACGGCCTGTATTTTGCCAGCATGAGCCAGGTATACCCGTGGGATCGCGGCACCAACTTTGCTGTGCAACTGGCACGCAAGACCGCGGCTGAAATGCTGGCCGCCTGAGGTGATGGCATGATCGATCCTTCCATCCCTCTGGTTGAACTGCACCGCCATCTGGACGGCTCGGTGCGTCTTGAAACCATCCTCGATCTGGGCTTGCAGCACAATCTAAAGCTTCCCGCGACGGATATCGAGAGCCTGAGACCCTACGTACAGGTGACCGATCAGCAGCCGGACATTCTGGCGTTCTTTGAGAAGTTCAAATGGCAGACCGGTGTGCTGGTGGATTATGAGGCCTGCCGCCGCGTGGCGTATGAAAATGTGGATGACGCCGCGCGGGACGGCATTGCCTACATCGAACTGCGTTTCAGCCCTTACTTCATGGCGCAGGCGCACGGGTTGGACCCGTCCGGCGTGGTGGAAGCCGTGGTGGACGGCGTGCAGGCCGGTTCGCGTGACTTCAAAGTGAAGACCGGGTTGATAGGCATTCTCAGCCGGACGTATGGGCCGCAGACCTGCCAGATTGAGCTGGACGCGCTGATGAGCCGCAAGGAGGACATCCTGGCGCTGGATCTGGCTGGTGATGAAGCCAACTATCCGGCGGAATGGTATCTTTCGCATTTCAAGGAAGCACGGGATGCCGGTTGGCGCATCACCGTACACGCCGGAGAGGCTGCCGGACCGGAAAGCATCTGGAAGGCGATTGATTTGCTGGGCGCTGAACGGCTGGGGCACGCTGTGACGGCTGTGCAGGATCAGCGGTTGATGGATGCCTTGCGCGAGCGGCGCATCGGGGTGGAATCCAACCTCACCAGCAATGTGCAGACCTCCACCGTGCCGGATTACGCCTCGCACCCTTTGAGGCGCTTTCTGGAACACGGCGTGCTGGCAACGATCAACACCGATGACCCCGGCATCAGCGCCATTGACCTGCCTTACGAATACACCATCGCAGCACCCGCCGCCGGTTTGAGCGAACGCCAGATTGCCCAGGCGCAGCGCAACGCGGTTGAGGTGGCTTTCCTGAGCGAAGCTGAACGCCAGCAATTATGGGATGACGTATAAACAGAAAAGACGAAATCAGAACGGGCTGACCGGTGAAGGTCAGCCCGTTTATTTTTTTATGCCAAGGGTTGGGAATTATGACAGCCCTTTTTCGAGCGGCTGGCCAACAGCGGCTTCGCCCTGCTGACGGGTGCGTTTATCCCGTCCGTTTTGAATGGCGCGTTTGATGAACGGCAGGCGGACGGCAAGTTCAAGCAGCAGCACAATCCACGCCAGCAGCGGTTTCCAGATGTCGCCCTGCAGGGTGAGCAGGTCGCCCTTGACTGCCCAGGCGACATGCACAGCCACCAGCAGCCCGGCAATGTACACCATCTGATGCAGGCGTTTCCAGTTCTTGCCCATGACCCGTTTCATGCGCTTGAAGGATGTGGCAGCCAGGGCAGTAAGAATGATCAATGCAGCCAGGCCAACGTAAATATAGGGCTTGTCCTTGTGATCGAGGATGATGAATTGCCAGTTGAAACCGTAATCCAGCCCGGTGAGCGCCAGCATGTGCAGGGCGGCATAGCCGAAGGCGTACAGACCCAGCGGTTTGCGCAGTTTGCGTGCCCATGCCCAGCCAAACAGGGTGTTTACCGGGGTTCCGGCAAGGGAAAGCAGCAGGTAAATGATGGCAATGTCACCCAGCCGCTGGATGATCTCCTGGATCGGGTTGGCGGAGAGATCGTTGGTAAAATACCGGACAGCCAGCCAGATCAGCGGCAGGGGTGCGGTGAGATGGGTGATCAGGTTGGCAGGTTTCATACGCATGTGCTTGACCTCCTGCCCTAGTAGTCCCTGTTCAGATCCATGCCTTCGTATAGATAAGCGACCTCGGACTCATAGCCGTTAAACATGCGGGTTGCCTGCCGTCCTGCTTTGCCAATCACCCGCTCGGTGGCCTGTGACCAGCGTGGATGCGGCACCTGGGGATTCACATTGGCGTAAAAACCGTATTCATTGGGAGCCACCGTGTTCCACAGTGTTGCTGGCATGTCTGCCACCAGTTCGATTTTTACAATGGATTTAATGCTCTTGAAACCATACTTCCACGGAACCACCAGGCGCAGAGGGGTTCCGTTTTGCGGCGGCAAGGGTTTGGCATACAATCCCGTCGCCATCAGTGTGAGCGGGTGCATGGCTTCATCCAAACGCAGCCCTTCCTCATAGGGCCACGGGAACAGGCTGGTGCGCTGCCCCGGCATTTGCTCGGGGGAGTGGATGGTCTCGAAGCGCACAAATTTTGCTTCATCGGTCGGTTCAACCTGTTCCAGCAGGTCAGATAGCTGGAAACCCGTCCACGGGATCACCATGGACCAGCCTTCAACACAGCGCAGGCGGTAAATGCGTTCTTCCTGGATAAAGCCGGTGAGGATGTCGTCCAGTGAGAGCGTGATCGGATTTTTCACCAGCCCGCTGATCTCCAGCGTGTACGGTTCAATGGCAAATCCTTCTGAGAGCGGCGCAACGTCTTCCTTGTCCAGCGTGAATTCATAGAAGTTGTTGTAATTGGTTACTGTTTCAAATGGGGTCAAATCTCCAGCGGTTGATTCTGCCGTGGGGGACAGGGTTCCTGCCCCGGCAGGTTCTTCCTCAACCGCTTCGTCAGGGTTGACGCGCACCCCGCAGGCGGCAGCCGCCCATGCCAGCGCAGCGCCCATACCGGCTTTTGCTGCAATTTTCATGAACTCGCGGCGTGAATAATACAGCTTTTCAGGCGTCACTTCATCGGCTGATGGCTGCTGGATGGTTTTTTCCTGCTTCTGCTTTTCCATTCCTACCTCCCGTTTGGCATAATTAGCCAATGCAGATAAATAATATCAGAAATGAAATGATTAAAAAAGGCCATGTGCAAGCCTTAATTCATTATGGAGGAGCAACCTTAAAGGAACATGACACAGGATTAAATATTTAATCAGGATTGCCCGCAGGGTGTTTGGTACAATCAATTATTAAATATAACCGGGGAGAAAAACATGCATTCCACCACCATCATGATCACTTCAGCGGGGATGGGTACGGGCGATCCGCAATTGCAAATCACCCTGCTGGACAAATATTTGCAGTTGCTGGTTGAGAACAACACCCTGCCGGACGTGATTTGTTTTTATACCGAAGGGGTGCGCCTGGCGGTGGAAGGCTCGCCGGTGATTGAGCGATTGAAAGATATTGAAGCACGCGGGGTGCGCCTGGTTTTGTGTTCCACCTGTCTGAATTTTTACGGCCTGGCCGACCAGGTGCGGGTGGGTATTGTGGGCGGCATGGGTGACATCATTGAAGCTCAGTTACGGGCGGATAAAATTATCAACCTCTAAACCCATTGAGTTTGGAGGTTGATCGGCACCGCAGAATAAAACTTCTTTATAACGCTGAGATTTCCCAGGTTTCGCTGTGACTGGCGCTTTGTCCGGGGACAAGGCGGGTCAGGGGACCCAGCGTTTCCAGTTCAAAGAACAGGTTGTTGCAATAAATTTCCACATTGCAGCCGCTGTCGGCGTACAGACCGGCGGGAGAGTGGAACGTCTTTCTCAGGCGCATGTCAAAAAGTTCATAATCGCACCAGCCCTCCGGCGTAAACAGCCCCAGCTTGAACTCACTATCGTGCGAACGCGGCTCGAAGATCACCTGCCGGTCAGAGAGTTGCAGGCGGGGGTCCAGCATACTGGCGTAAGGCCAGAAGTGCAGCCCGCGGTTGGGCGCATGGGGCTTGCCGGGCAGCACACCTTCAGCCAGGGGGATCACTGCCCGACCACCGTGCGGCAACTGGGTGATCGCCCATACCGACAAATCCACGGCGCTCTCACTGTGATTGGCAATCTCATGCTCAATTTGCACCCGCGCACTGTCGGCTTCCAGGCAGATGCGCATGGTGCGCTGCAAATGGCTGACCGGGTCGGGCTGCTGGCGCAGTTCAACGCTGTCAGCCGCAACCTGCACATCCATGCCCATCGTTTCGGGAACGGCAGTGGCATCATCCTGCGGCGCGGGCCACACGCGGTGGCCGCCCACCAGATGAAAATGGCCCGTGGCTGTGTCCCAGCCAAAATCGGGGGTTTCGGCCAGCAGGTTATGCGGGCAGGCGGTGTGGAACAAGCGCAGGATGCGCTGGCTGCCGCTGGTGGTGTACTCCAGGCGCAGCAGTTTGTTCTCCAATACACCGGTGGGAGGAGTGGGCATGTTCAAGCACCCATTTCCACAACAACCGTGTGTGTACTGCCAGCGGGGAATACCGGCAAGAGTGTGCCTTCCAGCAGGGCGCCATCCAGGCTGATTCTGGCGATCCCTTTGTTCACGTGCTGCGGGTTGCGAACTTCGATTTCATAGGTTGCACCGCGGAAAACGCGGGTAACTTTAAATCCATCCCAGTCAGCCGGGATGCATGGGTCAATGCGCAATCCGTCATAGTCAGGGCGCACACCCAGGATATACTGCGTGGCTGCCTGGAACATCCAGGATGCCGTACCTGACAGCCAGCTATTGCGCGCCAGCCCGAATTGCGGATGTTCATCCGCCAGGACGTTTTGCGGGTAAACGTACGGCTCACATTCCCACTCTTCCATGAGATCATTTTTGCCAGCCGGGTTGGTCTGGGCGTAATAAGCAAAGGCACGTTCGCCATTGCCGGTCATGGTCTCGGCGATCATCACCCATGGGTTGACGTGCATGAAAATGCCGCCGTTTTCCTTGGCTCCGGGTGGGTAGGTGGTGATGCCGCCTTTGCGCGGGTCAAAACCGTTAAAACCGGGGGCGCTCAGCTTGATGCCATTGCGGGTGTTGAGGCGCTGGTGAACAGCGTCCAGCGCGGAACGGGCCTGCTCGGGGGTGGCAAAACCGGCCAGCACAGGGAATGCCTGGCTGTAGGCAATGATCTGCCCGGCCTCATTGATGTGCGAACCCAGCGGCGAACCGTCGGCGTCGAAATAGGACAGGTACCATTCTCCATCCCAGCCAGCCTGTTGCACACGCTCGGCCATCACGGCTTTTGCGGCCAGGTGAGCCTGCGCCGAAGCGGTGTCGCCGAGGGCAATGCACAAGTCTGCCAGGTCCTGACGGGCGCGTCCATAAAGACAGGCGGTCAGCATCGATTCCGCACCGGTGGCAAGGTTGATGGTGTCGTTCCAGTCGGCAAAGCCCAGCAGCGGCAGTCCGTGTGCACCCAGGTCCTGCCCGGTGAAAGCCACGGCGCGGTCAAGGTGTTCCATCACGGTGGCGTTTTCAAGTACAGCGCCGGTTTTGTCTTTCTCATAAAACGGGACGATCTCTTTAAGAAATTCGTAATCGCCGGTTTCCTTGATGTAGGCGCAGGCAGCCAGCACCGCCCACAGGTGATCGTCTGAATAGTAATGCGGGCGGTCTTCGCGTTCCAGCGCGTCGCCTTCCGAGGCTTCCATGCTCAGCGGGTTGAACTGGTGATACGAGCAGCCGCTGCGTTTTTGAACCGCCAGTAACTGTTTGAGCAGCGCTTTTGCTTCCCCGGGAACCGAAGCCAGTACTGCCATGATGTCCTGCGAGCTGTCCCGATAGCCAATGCCGCGCGCGCCGTACCCGAGCTGATAGAGCGACAGGTAGCGCGACCAGGTCTTGGTAATGTAGCACTGGCGCGGGTTGTGCACATTCAGCATGGCGTTCATGGCGGCGTCCGGCGTATGCACCTGGATCTTGTCCAGGTAGTCCTGCCAGAAGGCAGCCATTTCCTGCAGGGCAGCGTCGGCTGCGGCGGGGTCGTTAAAGCGCACGATGTCAGCCATGTCAGCCTGCAGGTCTTCGGTCTGTCCAAGCTGGGTGATGAAGCGCCGCGTCTCATCGGGGGCAAGCGTACCCAGGTGGATCAGCAGCGCTGCGATATTGTCACCGCGGCGGGCTTCATAATTGGACAATTCGTCTGCTTGCAGGCTGAGCGGGTTTGCCCATGTGCCGTACTCATTGCCTCCCAGGAAGCGTTTGCGGTCAGTTTCAAATGAGGATGCCGGCAGGCTGGCGCAGAAATAGTTGACCTGGGTGTCCTTGCGCATGAAAGCCGCCTGGCAGAACACACTCACGCCACTGGCCTCCACCTTCCAGGATTGCATGGTCTGGGGAACCCAGTCGGCATTGGTGAGCTGCTTGAGCGCGTCAAAATGGGTGTACTCCACCACCGGCACAGCGTCCACCGTCAACGGTTGAGGCCCGCGGTTGGTGATGCGCACATCGCGGATTTCGCGTGCCTGTCCGCGGGGGACAAACACGGTCACATCGGTTTCAATATCAGCGGTGCGGGTGACCCAACGGGTGTATCCCAGCCCAACGCGGCATTCAAATTGCTGGTATGGGACCAGGCACGGCACAAAAAATGGCGAATGAACCGCATACCCTTGCGCGGTTTTTACGCGCACGTACAGCGTTTCGCCCTTGAAATCAGATGCGGGCATTTGCGAGATGTACTTGGTGATGCGGTTGAGAGCCGGGTCGTTGCGGCAGATCAGCGCACCGCCGGTGTGGTCCACGAACCCACCGAAAGCCAGCGTGCCGATGTAGTTGATCCATTTGACCGGCGTGCGCGGGTCGGTGATTACATACTCGCGGGCGGCGTCATCAAAATAACCGTGACTGGACATGGCTGCTCCTTGCGCGAACTCAACTGAGGGTGACTTCAACACGAACCTGCTTGACGCCTGCGGCGGGCAGCGGCACGATTGAACCTTCCACCGGCTTGCCGTCAACCACCAGCGTTACATTGTTGCCCGGCCCGCTGCGCTTGACTTCGATGTCATACTCCGCTCCACGGAAACTGCGCTGCACGGTGAAACCCTGCCATGTGGAAGGGATCACCGGGGCAATTTGCAACCCGTTAAGGGTGGGACGGATGCCCAGCAGCCACTGGGTGATGGCTGCATAGTTCCACGCTGCCGTGCCAGACAGCCATGAGTTTTTGGCTTCACCGTGGGTGGCGGCGTCCTTGCCGGCGATCATCTGGGCGTACACATACGGTTCGCAGCGGTGTACCTCCGAGATTTCCTCACGCGCGGATGGATTGATGCGCAGGTAGTAATCCATGGCCTGGTCACCATTGCCAAGCATGGCTTCGGCGATCATGATCCACGGGTTGGTGTGGCAGAACACACCGGCGTTTTCCTTGTAACCGGGCGGGTAGGACGAGATTTCGCCCATGTGCAGGTGGTATTGCGAATAGGCGGGTTGCTGCAGGACAATGCCGTGCGGGGTGGCAAGGTGTTGATTGACGGCATCCAGGGCTTTGCGCGCGCGGCCATCATCAACGCCCAGGCCGGCCATGATGCAAATACCCTGCGGTTCGATGAAGATCTTGCCTTCCTTGCACTGCTCAGAGCCAACCGGGTTGCTGAAATCGTCATAGGCGCGGCGGAACCATGCCCCGTCCCAGCCGTGGGCGTCCACGGTGCGGCTCATGCTTTCCGCTGCGGCGCGGAATTCGGCAGCCTGTACGCCCTTGCCGATCTGTTCGGCGATGTCGGCCAGCTCATGCGAGGCCAGCACAAACAACCCGGCAATGAACACCGATTCAGCCACCTTGCCTTCCTTGTTTGTGGTGGTCTGGAAGGATTGGCCGGGTCGGTCGGAGAAGCAGTTGAGGTTGAGGCAGTCGTTCCAGTCGGCGCGCCCGATCAACGGCAGGCCGTGCGGGCCCAGCCGGTCAAGTGTGTAACGGAAGGAGCGCAGCAGGTGATCGTAAAGGGGTTGCTCGGTGCCGGGTACATTGTCGTACGGCACGGATTCTTCCAGGATGGAATAATCACCGGTCTCTTTGATGTAAGCCGAAACGCCCATGATCAGCCAGGCGGGGTCGTCGTTGAAGTTGCTGCCGACGTCGTTGTTGCCGCGTTTGGTTAACGGCTGGTACTGGTGATACGCGCCTCCATCGGGCAACTGGGTGGCTGCCAGGTCGAGGATGCGCTCGCGGGCGCGGGCCGGAACCATGTGGACAAAGCCCAGCAGGTCCTGATTGGAATCGCGAAAACCCATGCCGCGCCCGATGCCGCTCTCGTAATAGGAGGCCGAACGCGACATGTTAAAGGTAATCATGCACTGGTAGGCGTTCCAGATGTTGACCATGCGGTTGACATGCTGATCAGGCGTGGTTACCTGCACCACATTCAACATGCCCTTCCAGCTTTCCTGCAGTTGGGTGAAGGCGGCTTCGGCGTTTTCCTCTTTGAGGTAATGCTGGATCACCGGTTTGACGGTGGACTTGTTGATGATCTGCGAACCGGGAGGGTCGAACTTGGCATCCACCGGGTTCTCGTGATAACCCAGCAGGAAGATGGCGCGCGTGCTCTGGCCGGGTTCGAGGTGCAGTTTGACGTGCAGCGAACCCACCGGCGACCAGCCGTGAGCCACCGAATTGCACGATTGGCCGCGTTCCACCACGGCGGGTGAATCCCAGCCGCGGTATGCGCCCAGGAAATCCTCGCGCTGGGTGTCAAAGCCAGCCACCGGCAGCGAGCAGGCCACATACGCAAAGTGATCACGGCGTTCACGGTACTCGGTCTTGTGATAAATCACACTGTCCTCAACTTCCACCTCGCCGGTGTTGAAGTTGCGCTGGTAGTTGGTGCTGTCATCCCACGCATCCCACAGGCAGAATTCAACCGCACTGAACAGTGAGACATCGGCTGGCTGGCTGCGTTGGTTGGTCACTTCAACCTGCCAGACCTCCAGAGTTGCACCCATGGGCACAAAGTAACGGATGCGGGTCTGGATGCCTGCGGTGGTGGACTGGATGGTGGTGTAACCCATGCCATGACGGCAGGTGTAGTCCTCAACCGGGGTGCGGGTTGGCTGCCAGGTTGGCGACCAGTACGCGCCTGAGGCGTCATCCCTGACGTACAGGTAGCGACCGCCCACATCAAATGGGACGTTGTTGTAGCGGTAGCGGGTCAGGCGGCGCAGGCGTGCGTCGCGGTAGAAGGTGTAACCTCCGGCGGTGTTGGAGATCAGACCGAAAAACTCCTCACAACCCAGATAATTGATCCAGGGCAGGGGGGTGTCTGGCCGGGTGATCACGTACTCTCGCTGCTGGTCGTCAAAACTGCCAAATTTCATACATCCTCCAGGGTGGTGAAGATACAAGATGGGTTTACGAACCTGTGATGGGTAATGGGCGGGTGCTTTCGCGGATCACCAGTTCGGTGGGAAGCAATTCCTGCCGCACGGGGGCTTCGGGGTTTTCCAGGCGTTCCACCAGCAGGGCGGTGGCCACCTGCCCTTCACTCCAGATCGGCTGGCGTACGGTGGTGAGGGGTGGGGTCAGGCGGCTGGCAAGCGGGATGTCATCAAAACCGACCAGGGATATATCCCCTGGCACGCTGAGGCCTGCCTCCTGAATGGCTCGCAACGCTCCGGCTGCCATGCTGTCACTGGCGGCGAACACCGCCTGAGGGTTGTGTGCCAATAATTGCTGCATGGCAAGGCGGCCGCCTTCTTCGGTAAAGCCGCCGCTCGAAACCAGGTTTGGGTCAAAGGGGATTCCAGCGGAATCCAGCACCGCCCGGTAACCCGTCAGGCGGTCGGCGCTTACGGAGAGGGAGGGTTCTCCTGTGATGGCGGCGATGCGGGTCATGCCGAGGTCGAGCAGATGTTGCACAGCCTGGCGCGCCCCCAGAATGTTGTCCACATCCACCTGGCTGGCGTTTACCTGCCGTGCATGCCTGCCGATCAGGACGAAGGGGATGGCGCTCTCCTGCAGTGCATCGACAATGGGATCATTGAGAATGGCCGAGATCACGATCACGCCGTCCACCAGCCCGTTGTAGAGGATGCGGCTGATGGTGCGGCGTTCGTACTCGGGCTCAGCCAGCCACAACATGACCGAATAGTCCAGTTGATTGCAGCCGGAAGAGACGCCTTCGATCACAGTGGCAAAGAAGGGGTCTGAAAACAGGGCGCTCACGCCGCGCGGGATGACAAGACCCAGTACCCCGGTACGCCCGGCTGCCAGACGGCGGGCGGCCAGGTTGGGATGAAAGTTATAGCGTTGTACCACTTCGAGAATTTTGTCGCGGGCAGGGCCGCTCACTTTTTCACCACCGTTGATCACACGTGAAACGGTGGAGCGGGAGTAACCACTGATGCGGGCAATGTCTTCAAGGGTGAGGGGCATAAAATTGGGAGCGCTCCCCTTACGAGGAGAAAAATAAGCCGTGCGGCTGTCACGGCTTCGATGGAATCAATGGAAAAGTGCGTTGGGAGCGCTCCCAAAAACCATTGTACGAATTTATCGCCGGTTTGTCAATCCCGAAATTCAATAAAACGGCACTTTTTAATAAAAATTTACCTATTTGATATTCCGCGCGACTGCCTGCCAGGAAATGCCCCCCTGTAATGCAAACAGGCCGGGCGCCGATGAGGTAAAATCATGGAAAACCTGTTTTCATGGGCAAGAACCGGAGAGATCGCATGCCAAAAATCACCTTCATCGGCGCGGGCAGTACCGTGTTTGCCCGCAATCTGCTGGGCGACATCCTCAGCTTTCCTGAACTGGCGGATAGCGAAATTTACCTGCACGACATTGATCAGGAACGACTTGATACCACCCGACAGGTGGCAGAACGTCTTGCTGGCAAGCTGGGCGCCCACCCGCACATCTGCGCCACAACCGACCGCCGCGCTGCGCTGGATGGGGCGGACTATGCCATTTCCATGTTCCAGGTGGCCGGTTACAAACCCGGCACCACCACCGATTTTGACATCCCCAAAAAGTATGGGCTGCGCCAGACCATCGCCGATACGCTTGGCATCGGCGGTATCATGCGCGGGCTGCGCACCATCCCCGTCTTTTTGGAGATGTGTGCAGACATGCAGCGTGTTTGCCCTGATGTGACCTTCCTGAACTACGTCAACCCCATGGCGATGATCACCTGGGCGATTAACCGCGCCACACCCATCCGCACGGTGGGATTGTGCCACAGCGTACAGGGCACTGCCATGCAACTGGCGGAGGACATTGGTGTGCCGTATGAGGAGATCAACTACATCAGCGCCGGAATTAATCACATGGCGTTTTACCTGCGCTTTGAGCGCCAGACGCCGGAAGGCGCCCAGGACCTGTACCCGCTGCTGCACCAGGTGGTGAAGGAAAACCGTGTGCCTGACTGGAACCGCGTGCGGTATGAAATGCTTGAACGCCTGGGCTATTTTGTGACCGAGTCGAGCGAACATTTCAGCGAGTACACTCCCTACTTTATCAAGCGCGACCGGCCCGACCTGATTGAACGCTTTAATGTTCCGCTGGATGAGTACGTTCGGCGCTGCGAGGTGCAAATTGCCGGCTGGCGCTTTATGCAGCGCGTGCTGGAAGACCCCGCCTTCAAACCCAGCCTGGCTGACGTGACCGCCGCCATGCAGGGCACCGGCGCGACAGAAGCGGACATCCAGTACATCACCGAGCGCGGAGCCAACCTGGATGAGGTGGAGCGTTCACATGAGTACGGTTCGCAGATCATTCATTCCATGGAAACCGGCCAGCCTTCGGTCATTTACGGCAATGTGATGAACCATGGGCTGATCGATAACCTGCCGCAGGGATGCTGCGTTGAAGTGCCCTGTTTGGTGGACCGCAGTGGCGTGCAACCCACCCGCATTGGCAGCCTGCCGCCCCAGCTCGCAGCCATGATCCAGACCAATGTCAACGTGCAGGCCTTGACTGTTGAAGCTGCACTGACCGGCAAGCGTGAGCACATTTACCACGCCGCCATGCTGGACCCGCACACCGCGGCGGAACTCTCGCTTGACCAGATCTGGAACCTGGTGGATGACCTGCTGGAGGCTCACAAGGACTGGCTGCCAGCGTATCATTAGAATTACAGCGCAAAAATCGGATGGCAAGTGAGTGGGGGTTCCGGTATCCTGTTGCCATGTAAAGAAAGGAAGGGCAACATGCATACAGGAACCCCGATTGAACTGGATTGGATTATGCCGATTAAGGATGAGATGGATAACCGCAGCCTTTACGCCACGGAAGAACAACGCTGGCGGGCAGTGGTTAAGCGGGATGAAAACGCTGATGGACATTTCTATTACGGCGTGCTGACCACCGGCGTTTTCTGCCGCCCAGGGTGCGCCTCGCGCCAGCCGAAGCGGGAAAACGTGCGCTTTTTTGATGATGTTAATGAAGCGCTGGCGGCTGGGCTGCGCCCATGCAAACGCTGTCAGCCGCAAAGCCCGGTAGCAGAGGCTCATCGTGAGGCAATCCTGGCGGTGTGCGCCTGGCTGGATGGCGCGGAGGACATGCCCGCCTTGCGCGAGATGGCCGCCCGCGCAGCGCTCAGCCCGTATCACTTTCATCGGGTCTTCAAAAAGATGATTGGAGTAACCCCGCGTGAATATCATCGGCAGGTGCGGCTCAACCGCCTGCGGGCTGACCTGCCCGTTAGTAACAGTGTGACGGATGCCGTGCTGGACGCCGGATATGGTTCCGGCACCCCTTTTTATGCCGCTGATGCCGCCACGCTCGGCGTTAATCCGGCTCGATACCGGCAGGGCAGCCCGGATGTGCGTGTGAATTACACCCTGCAACCATGCCACCTGGGGTGGGCGTTGATCGCCGCCACGCATACAGGGGTGTGCGCGATTGAGTTCGATGATGCGCCTGAACCGCTGGAGCAGCGCCTGCGCGTACAGTTCCCCAAGGCTGACTTGAAACGTATTGATCAGCTTGAGGCGGGTGGCGATGATTTTTCGGCATGGGTGCGCCTGGCACTGGATTTTATTGAAACACCAGCGGGCAGCCTGGATCTTCCACTGGATGTGCGCGGCACAGCCTTTCAGCGCAGGGTATGGCAGGCGCTGCGGCAGATCCCGGCGGGTACTCAGGCAACCTACGCCCAGGTGGCTCAAAGACTGGATGCGCCAAATGCCGTGCGGGCGGTGGCAAATGCCTGTGCAAGCAATTCCATCGCGGTCGCCATCCCGTGCCACCGCGTGGTGAGATCGGACGGCGGGCTGGGCGGCTACCGCTGGGGATTGAAACGCAAACGGGCTTTGCTGGAGCGTGAACAGCGCCTTAAGGAGTGATGTTGTTGGGAGCTGATGGGCGGTTGACAGGTACACACTCTGGTGTATAATATCTGTCGCCAACGGCTCACTAGCTCAACTGGCAGAGCAATTGACTCTTAATCAATGGGTTCAGGGTTCGAGTCCCTGGTGAGTCACCAAAAAGAAGACCATCCTCGTTTGGATGGTCTTTTGTTTTTCCAGGGGTAATGGATATAATAATTTTAATGGGTTTGACTCAGGCTCACGAGTGACCATCATTTAATCATGCATTTGTAAGCATCAGGAGGAGAAAAATGACTTATACAATGGATACCACGCTCGGTACATTGCTGGATCAACCGCAGGCAAAAGCCATTATTGAAAAGCACTTCCCCGGCGTCTCCACTCATCCCATGGTGGCCATGGCGCGCGGCATGTCGTTGAATATGATCCTGTCCATGCCGCAGGCAGCTCAACTGGGCCTCACCAAGGACAAGGTACAGAAAGTGCTGGATGAGATCAACAAGGTCGTGAAGTAAAGTAAATATTGCCGAATGAGTCCCGTCGGGTTGTTTACCCGCCCGGCGGGACCTTTATTTTAAATGTCAACTTTGTTGCCAACTTTGTTGCCAACTTTGTTGGAGTTGCCTATCATGAAAATTTGAAATATGATTATGAAGAGCAGGTTCCATCTTTATTAAGGATTGGTTATGCCCGAACAAGGTCTGGTTTTCATCAGCGCCAAAAGTGAGGATTATGGGTACGCAGAGGAAGTCTTTCGGTTCCTTGCGGCGCATGGGGTGAGAACCTTTTTTAGCCCTGTTAGCCTGTCAGCCATGAGGGAAACCGATTACCGCCGGGCAATTGACCATGCACTGGAAGAAGCCGATCACCTGATCGTGGTTTGCAGTTCGCGGGTCAATGTGACTTCGAGCTGGGTGGAGGCCGAGTGGGGCGCCTTCATCAATGAACGCCGATCACGGCGAAAGAGCGGCAATCTGATCACCGTGCTGGCGGGGGGCATGGCGATCCATGAATTGCCCATCTCTTTGCGGCAGTATGAGGTCATCTTCCACTCACCCGAAAATTTTCCCAAATTGCTGCCGTTCCTGGGATATGCTGAACCCCGAGTGGTCGCCGAACCGGAAAAGAAGGAAGAGCAAAGCAGTCCTTCAGGCTGGATGGTTTCCCAACCGCCTCCATCAATCATCAATGCGCCGGAATCGACGCCCGATTTTTGGATGAATGGGAATGAATTGGTGGTCGAATCGGAGCCTGCGGATGGAGGGAGAAAGCAGGCGTCTCCGGCTTCACCCCGAAGCGGATTGACCAAATTCGGTCTCATTGCAATGGGTCTGGCGGGGCTGGTGGTTTTGTCTTTGCTGGGTCTGTATGTGTTTTTTGACCAAATTCAGCATTTGTTTGACCCTGACAATACACCCACAACCACTGTATCCCCTGGTGTGGTTCCCCAGGTGGGCGTGGGAATGAATATTGATGAAATCACTGAAGTGCCACCTGATGAGGTTGCGCCCGTTGTGTCCATGCGCATCAGCCCGGAAAACGCCGATCAGCTCCGGTTGCTCGCCGAGTTAATCCCCACGGATCGCTCACTTCGCTCCCTGACGTTCTCCCCGGATGGTACGTTGCTGGCAGCGGGGGGAGAAGATAAACGCATCCATATCTGGCGGGTGGATGGTTTTGAACTTCTGGCCACGCTTGAGGGCCACGAGCATTATGTACTTGATCTTGCCTTTTCATCCGATGTCAGCCTGCTGGGGAGCGCTTCTGCCGATCATACCATCCGCATCTGGAATACTGCGGACTGGACTTTGAACAAGGTGCTGAGTGGACATACAAATTTTGTAAATTCTCTTGCGTTTTACCCCGGCGGCGATTTGCTGGTCAGTTGTGGTAGTGATTACAACACGAACCTGTGGCGGGTGAGCAATGGATCTTTACTTT
The DNA here is from genome assembly GCA_034429695.1 of Levilinea sp. Lineage (GTDB taxonomy): Bacteria > Chloroflexota > Anaerolineae > Anaerolineales > Anaerolineaceae > DAOUGC01. Next base: position 5,473 of record DAOUGC010000168.1, on the reverse strand, counting down.
CCACCCGTCTGGGACACGATAATGCTGTCACCTCGGTGGACTATTCTGATGATGGCTCAATGGTGGTGGATGGCGGTCATGATCATTTGCTGCGTGTAATGTCCGGCGAGGATCTGGCTGTACTCCGTCAAACCGAGACCCGCGGAGATGTCCGCGATGTGGATCTTTCTTCAGACAATCAGATGATCGCCACAGCCATGGGAAATCAGACGGTTACCCTGTGGGATGTCAATTTGTCCCAATCCCACGAGATGCAGGGCCATACGGATGGCGTTAAAGCTGTGGAGTTCTCTCCAGATGGTTCGCTGCTTGCGAGTGGCGGGTATGATGAGCAGGTGATCGTGTGGGATGTAGCGAAACGTTCCAGTTTGATGACCATCCACAGTGAGGACGGCATGGTTTATGATGTGGTGTTCTCGCCGGATGGGACCTTGCTGGCTTCCGTTTTGGATGGTGGTGCAGTACGCATCTGGTCAATCCCTTGAACATGAGTTTGAATATTTGTGGTAAAACTTTGTATACTCCATCGCCATAACCTGATTTGGAAATTACAGGAATTCATTGAATGCTTTCGACCGGTTTGGTGTTCATCAGTGCAAAAAGCGAAGATTACCCGTATGCCAGAGAGATATTCAACTTTCTGACTGAACGCGGTGTGCGTGCATTTTTTAGTCCAAGCAGCCTCTCCCGCATGGGTGATGCCGATTACCGCAGGGCGATTGACAACGCATTGGAGGAAGCCGAGCACCTGATCGTTGTATGCAGTTCGCGCGCCAATGTTGCCTCCAGTTGGGTGGAGGCGGAATGGGGCGCATTTATTAACGAGCGCCGTTCGCAACGGAAAAGTGGCAACCTGATCACCGTGCTGGCAGGTGATATGAGTGTGGCCAATCTGCCCATTTCGCTGCGTCAATTTGAGGTGATCGAATTTTCTGCAGAAAACTTCCCCCGGCTGCTGCCTTACGTTGGGTATGCAGAGGAGCCACCACCAGATCCTCCCATGCCGGTTGAGGTGGTTCATCAGGAAGCGAGAGCGGTTATCACTGCTCCGGTTGTGCCGGCACAACCTGTATATGCACAGGTTGACGAGGTTGTACAACCACAGCCGGGTGTTCTTGCCCCCGACAATATTCCCTATCTCGTATTGCTTCAATCCTTATACATTGATGGGGAATATTTATTTCATAATCTTGCTGTTTCTACGGATAACCGGTTTGTGGCAGCCAGTTCAAAGGGCAAAATTGTGATCTGGAACACCCATAGCTGGCAGCACGAGAAAACGCTTGAGTTCGAAACCGACCGGATCCCTTTAATGGTTTTTGCACCAGGCAGGGATCTTTTGGTGGTGTACGCCGATTATGCTTCCATTGAATTCTGGGATACCATCACCTGGGAAATGAGAAACTCGGCGCCGGTGTGCCAGTCTGATGATGATTGTTTCGAGATGAACAGCTTGAGCGTTGACCCCATGGGACATTATCTGGTGGGTGGTGGATATGCCGGTCAGGATGGCGCGACGCGCACGTGGCGGCTTAACGATGGCGCTCAAATTGCCACCAGCCCGGCGCAGTCTGGCGATATCCTATCGGCTGCCTGTGCGGGGAATGGGAGTGTGCTGGTTGACGGTGGATATGGCAAGCGCCTGCGTCTGATGGATGCACGCACGTTAATGGTGAAGCAGGAAGCCGAACTAAACAGCAAGGTGAACAGCCTGGCTTTTTCGTCTGATGGGCGCTTGATTGCCGCAGGGCTGGACGACAAAAGCGTGACCTGCTGGCAGGCAGATGGGTTAAGCCCGGTTGCGTCCCTGGCTGAACATAGTGGGGCAGTGTACGATGTGGGCTTTTCACCGGATGGCAGGTTGCTCGCCAGTGCGGGTGAGGACGGTCGCATCGGCGTCTGGCAGGTTCAACCGCTCACCAATTTGATCTTTATTGACGCAGGGGTGCAATACACCACCAACGTTCAGTTTTCCCCCAATGGAAAATGGCTGCTTTCGGCGTTGCTGGATGGTTCAGTCAGCGTGTGGGGACTGCCAGAGTAGGCGGGGACAGAAAAATGGTTGGGTCTTTTCCCTGTATATGCAGGGATTGGTTGTATGATTAAGTAAGTTCTCCCAAAACCCCATAAAAACAGAGGCAAACACCATGCAAGCAATGGGTTTGGTTTTCATCAGTGCCAAGAGTGAGGATTATCCCTACGCCAGGGAGATCTATGAGTATCTCCATGCCAGAGGGATACCGGTATTTTTCAGCCCGAGCAGCCTGTCTGCCATGGGCGATGCAGATTACCGGCGGGCGATCGACCGCGCGTTGGAGGATGCTGAGCATTTAATTGTGGTGTGCAGCTCGCGCGAGAATGTCACCTCGAACTGGGTGGAGGCAGAGTGGGGCGGTTTTATCAATGAGCGACGTTCGCAGCGCAAAACCGGCAACCTGATCACGGTCCTGGTGGGCGGCATGAAGGTGACCGATCTGCCTTTTTCTCTGCGCCAGTTCGAGGTAATGGATCATTCCAGGGAAAACCTGGAACGCTTGCTGCCTTATGTGGGATATGATGGGTCAAAAGCAAACCATCCATCCATCAAATCGGATCCAGTTGACAATCGAACGACTTCCAACACCAAACCCGGTAACGCTCCGGTGGCACCGGATGGGAAGAAATCAAAATCAGGCAGCCTTGTTCCCATAATCGCCGGCATTCTGGCGGTGGTGGTCATTTGTTTTGTTCTGGTCAATCTGCTATTCCCTTACCTGTACAAATCCTTAATCGAGTCGGTTTCAGAGGAAGGCAGTGATCCGACTGCCGAGGTGATCCGGGAAGACTCCTATCAGACCATCCGGCCCGAAAATTTGGATCGGCTGGTGGTGATTGCATTTCCATCGGATGATGGAGGCGGTTGGCCAGCGCCGCTGGCATTCTCGCCGGATGGTTCCCTGCTTGCGAGTATCGGGTATACAGATCGATCCAGTGGTTATACTGATGACATTTTGATCTGGAACACCCAGACCTGGCAACTGGAACACACCATTCCCGAGCAGAGTGTAAATGATCTGGACTTTAGTCCGGATGGTTCCTGGTTACTTGCGGCAGGCTGTAAAACCACATCATGGCTGGTTTCCGATTGGTCAGTCCATCTGCAATTGGATGGGGTTGGTGAGGATTGCATTTATGAAATCTCAACCTGGCCAGATTCTTATTGGTTTGTTGGAGCCACCCCTTTCAGTACAAGAAAGTATGATGCCAGTTCCGGTCAGGTAATGGGGAACCAGTCTTCCCCGCGCGATGTTGATTCTGTGGCTGTGTCATTTTATGGCAATATGATTTTCGACACCCATTCAGACAAAACGTTGCGTCAGTTGGACCCCAACATGCTCTCCGTGGTGCGTGAAACATCACTGGATGGACGCGTTGGCCAATTGGAAATCTCACCGGCTGATGGTTTGCTGGCTGGTATGTCCAATGAGGCCAATATAATTTATCTGTGGGATATCTCCGACTTCTCTTTGAAAGCAACATTTCAGGGCCATGCCAGCAGCCTTGCTGATATTTCTTTTTCCCCGGATGGACAAATGCTGGCTTCCTTGGGTGATGATTCTATTGCTTTATGGCATGTTAATCCCCCGGAATTGCTTGCCACAATCCCGATCAACATATCGTATGGTTTTTTTAGCGTGACTTTCTCGCCGGATGGGAAGTGGATGGCCGCAGGCAGCGAAAATGGAGCCGTTGTGGTCTGGGGTATTCCGGAATAGTCTTGGATTTCCAACCAGCAGGACAGGTTCGATGCAAGCTATGGGTTTGGTTTTCATTAGTGCCAAGAGTGAGGATTACGCCTACGCGCGCGCAATCCACGACTTTCTTGACTCTCGGGGTGTGCCGGTTTTCTTCAGCCCAAGCAGCCTGGCCCAAATGGGTCAGGCGGATTACCGCCGCGCAATAGACCAGGCGCTGGATGAAGCTGAACACATGATCGTGGTGTGCAGCTCACGTGAAAATGTCACTTCGAGCTGGGTCGAAGCCGAGTGGGGTATGTTCATCAATGAGCGCCGCTCATTACGCAAGACCGGAAACCTGGTGACCGTGGTGGCGGAGGGGATGACGATTTTTGACCTGCCCATCTCGCTGCGCCAGTACGAGGTGATCCCTTTTAATCTGGATGATTTTCCACGCTTGCTGCCTTATGTTGGCTATGTGGAACCCAAACCGGTTCCGCCGCCGCTTGCGGAGGGTGAAGAGCCTGAAGCTGCAACACCCCAACCGGTTGGTGATGTGGACCCCACCCCTCCGGTTATTGCGACTTTGGAACCCCACCCGAAGGAGGATCTGTTGACGTGGTTCTCCATGCACCGGTTGGGCGTCATGGGTGTGGCTGGCGTGCTCATTCTGGTGATGCTGGGTGTGCTTGCCCTTTTGCTTCCCAACGGGCAGGGATCAAAAACAACTCCCACCAGCCCGGTGGAAACCGCTACGATACCCCCCATACAAACAAGCGCCATCCCCCTGGCGGCCGTCGAACCCACGTTTGCGCCAACCCTTGACCCTGATGAACTGGATAAAGAAATCACAATTGACAACGTTGACCGTATCAAAGCCCTCAGGGTTCTGGAAACCGGCTCGAACTATGCTTCAACCCTCACCATTTCTCCGCTTGGCTCTTTTCTGGCGGTAGCCAATCCGTATCAGGTGATGGTGTGGCAAACTGATGACTGGCAGGAACAGGTGGTCAAGGAATTTACAAATAACATCCATTTCCACCCGATTGCCTTCACCCCGGAGGATGCCTTCCTGGCGTTGCATCAAAGTCCGGGAAAGATCGAACTGTGGGATACCGCCGATTGGACACTGACCCGCACCATCACCGATGGCGTGCCCAATTATCTGATATCGTTGGGTATTGATGGGCAGGGTGAATGGATCGCCGCCAGGGATCTGGAGTCTGCCACCTACCTCTGGGGGATGGACGATGGCATGCTGATCAAAAAAGCGCCGGGAGGATTGGGTTCGCTCACGGGGGATTATGCTGAAATGGCAATTTCTCCGGATGGCAAATACCTGGTGGTTGATGATGGGACGGCTCTGCGGCTGATGAACGCCGCGGACCTGTCAGTGGAGATGGAAATTAATATTGAAGGTGGTATTGAAGCGCTGCATTTCTCGCCGGATGGGACCTTGATTTCCGGCATCATGGATGACGGCAGCATCACCTTCTGGCAGACGGATGGCCTCAATCAGATGGCGCGGCTGGCAGGAAACTCATTTTGCGCCAATGAGATCAGTTTTTCGCCGGATGGTAATTTGCTGGCGAGCGCAGGGTGTGATCATCGCATTGGCATCTGGCAGATCAACCCTCCCACTGCTCTGACCTTTTTTGAGGTTGAAACTGACGTGAAGGATGTTGTGTTCTCACCCGATGGCGGGTGGCTGGCAGCGGCGCTGGCGGATGGAACGGTTGGTGTGTGGGGATTGCCCG
>DAOUGC010000167.1:0-20309 GCA_034429695.1 Levilinea sp. | reverse complement strand
GCGTAAGTTGGCTTAAAACAAAAATCACGACCGAAGTCGCGATTTTTGTGGGAAACACAATGAACTAGGCGCTCTTTACCATAGTCCGGATGCAGCGCGCGCACAGAACCTTGCGCACTTTTCTACCACCCACAAACAGGGAAACTTTCTGTAAATTGGGGCGGAAGGTCCGGTTGGTAGCCCGCTGGGAGAAACTGCGGTTATGCCCAAAGGTCGTTGTCTTTCCACAATTTTCGCACTTCGCCATGGTAAAAATCCTTTCAAAAGAGCAGGTGCTGATACGCCCGGAAATCCCGAACTTGAAACGGCAAGAGGGCATTTTACCATAAAGCGGAACCATTTTCAAGTTTCATGGTTAAACATCTAAAAGGGTAGCGATTATGAATGATGGGAATCCTCTAGGAAATATTTATATTGCACACCGCGCCATTGCCACCATTGCGCACCAATCGGCGTTAAGTTCCTATGGTGTGGTTGGCCTGGCCGCCAAAAACCTGGCTGAGGAATGGGCCCAGGTATTGGTGAAGGATCCAACCCTCGGGGTGGATGTCCGCTATGAAGGTGACGCCATTACGATCGACCTCTACATCGTGGTTGAGTATGGTACCCGCATCAAATCCGTCGCAGACAGTGTCGCTGACAGTGTGCGCTTCCAGGTGGAGCGCGCCCTGGGTCTGGCTGTTCGCAGTGTGAATGTACACATTCGTGGATTACGCATCAGCGATACCGATTAAATCATCCCCGCTTGGATGCGGATATTATCGAGGAGTTCTATGGCAAAAGATATCCAGCCCACATCAGCTTCGTCCGGGCAATCCACCACGCAGTCACTGGCGATTGACGGCCAGGAGTTAAAACTCTTACTGGAAGCCGCACTCTCCTGGTTGAAAGCCAATCAGCAAATCGTCAATGCGTTAAATGTCTTTCCCGTTCCTGATGGCGACACCGGGACCAACATGCTTCTGACCATGCAGGCAGCCTACAATGAGGTTGCCCAGTCAACCGAACGCGGTGTTGGCAAAATGGCTCATGGTATTGCCCAGGGCGCATTGATGGGCGCCCGCGGCAACTCTGGTGTCATCCTCTCGCAGCTCTGGCGCGGTTTTGCTCGTGCGCTCGACAACCTGGACGTCATGGATGCCGATCTTTTGGTTAAAGCACTGGGTGAGGCGCGCAATACTGCCTACAAGGGTGTCGTTCGCCCGGTTGAAGGCACGATCCTGACAGTCGCCAAGGATATCGCCGAGGCCGCTGAAGCTGCCCGGACGACCACTGCCGATCTGGTCGAAATTCTTGATAGCGTGGTTCGGGCTGCCAATGTATCCGTTGAACATACCCCTGAACTCCTGCCCATCTTAAAACAGGCTGGTGTGGTGGATTCGGGTGGCAAGGGCCTCACCGTGATCCTCGAAGGCATGCTTCGATACATTAAAGGTCAACCGCTGGAAAGTAGTGAGACTGTACTCCAACCACTTACCGCCATGGTCTTCGAAAATACCATTGAAGAGATCGAACCAGGGCAGGATTGGGAATTGGTGTTTGATTTCAAGCCCACCAGGGAACTCAACCTTGAACAGTTTTATGATGAACTGGGCAATTACGGAACCTCCATTCAGTTGGGTGAAGGCGATGGCATGTACCGCCTGCACATTCATGTGCCCAATGAACACAAATACACCACGCAGGAATATCTCGATCAAGTGGGTACGGTTCTAAAGATCCAGGCAGAAAACCTGGTTGCCCAGATGGAAGACATCGAAAGTAAGAAAGAAAATAACTTTCAACTTGCCACCCTTGAACCCGGACAGACCGCGGTGGTTGCAGTCTCTCCCGGAATGGGAATTTCACGCATTTTTGCCAGTCTGCACGTTCATGGCTTGGTCTCGGGTGGCCAGACCATGAACCCCAGCACAGAAGAAATATTGCGGATCATCGAAAACCTCCCTGCAGATCGGGTGATCATCCTCCCCAACAACAAGAACATCGTGCTGGCAGCTCAGACGGCTTCCACCATGGCAACCAAGAAAGTCCATGTGGTTCCAAGCACCAGTGTTCCCCAGGGTCTGAGCGCCATGCTGCGCTTTGACCCGGATGGCGACTATGAAGAAATGACCACCGAGATGGTGGATGCATTGAAGGACGTTGACACCGGCGAAATCACCACGGCTACGCGTTCAATCGAAATCAATGGTGTGGACGTTCATGAAGGCGAAGTGATTGCCCTGCACAATGGGAAACTGGTGGCGTCAGCCGATTCACTGGATAAGGCTTGCCTGACCCTGCTGGAGAAAGCCCAAACCGGTGACAAGGAACGCATCACTTTCTTCTACGGCGAAAACATGTCAAAAGACGAAGTAAATCGTATTGTTAATTTGGTTCGTGAAGCCTATCCTTCACATGAAATTGAAGTCCACGAAGGCGGCCAGCCGCACTACCAGTTCATTCTCTCCATCGAGTAATTATGCATCGCATCGGTATCATAACAGACAGCACAGTTCAATTTCCCCGTCAGACCACCATTCCGCGCAACCTGGCGCTGGTTCCGCTTGATGCACGCCTGCAGGGCATGGCTCCATCTGAAGATATCAATAGCGATACTCGCAGGGTGGTGAATTTACCTTCCTATGCCACTGACACGGTTTTTCCGCAGGTATCTCCCCCAACGGTGGAACGCATCACTACCGTCATGGCGCACCAGGCTGAGTATTGCGATTCGATTCTTGGAATTTTCCTGTCATCCAAAATCAACGGTTGTTACGACAATGCCGTGCAGGCAGCCAACAATTTGCGCGGAAGGGTGGAGATTGAGGTGATTGACTCGCTCACATTTGGAGTGGGTCTTGGCTATCTGGTTGAAGCCGCCCTGACAGCAGTCACAAGTGGAGCCAGGTTCGACCAGGTGGAGCAGTCGGTGCGCGGTCTGGTTCCCAATGTCTACGGAGTCATCTGCACTCCAGCGCCATCCTACCTTTTTTATAATAATTTTATCGATCGGGGCCAGGCTGTGATCTGTGAAATGCTTGGACTATATCCCATCTTTGCCCTGGAAGAAGGGGTATTCACACCCATGGAGAAAGTGAAAAACACCCGGCATATCATCAATTATTTTCAGGAATTTGTTGATGAGTTCGAAGATTTGCAGCACATCGCCATGATGCAAAGCCAGCCGCCTTGCACCGCCGAACACCACCTTCTCCGCGATCACATCAAAGAAACCTATCCCAAAACCCCATTTTCAGTCCATCCCATCAATCTCCCGCTGGCAACACTGGTCGGTCCGCGGTCACTTGGCCTGTTCCTGATGGATCAGGAATAAACCCGGATTATCTGGTTCTTGCGGAATGAACTGACCCACTTTGCGGTAAAATTGTCGCATGCCTGCATCCATCGAAAAATTACAGAAATTTTTCAAACTTGAAACCGAGCGCGGTTTTGATAATCGAGCCGTGGTCGGTGGACTGGAAAAAATATTACCTTCATGGCAAGCCGAAGCCAGGCGGGAAAACCTGGATGAAAACATCATCCAGAGTATTGTGAAAGGCTTGAACCAGTACGCAGCCCTATCGGCTACTGATCGCGAAGCCTTGCTTAATGATCTGTTGCAGGTCATCCGCAGCGCTCCCACGCCCACCCTTACGGCTACAGCCCCCACTGTGCCCCAGGCCAGTCAAAATCGCCCTTCGCCATCCCACAACCGACCGCAAGAACACAAGGACGGCAGGCAGGCACGCAGCCCCCGTCCTGAACAGCAGCGTGACGTTCGCAGACCTTCCAACCCTGTGGTTGAAACCGTGGGTTCACCCGGCTTGAACGCTCCACTGACGGTTCTGCACGGGGTGGGGCAACGCAACGTCCAATCGCTGCACTCCTTGCACCTGTTCACCCTCGGCGATTTGATGTATTACTTTCCGCGCCGCTATGATGATTACAGCCAGCTTAAACCATTAAACCGGGTGGAATATAACGACGAGCTGACCGTAATCGCCACCATCCAAAGTGTTTCTTCGCGCCCGTTTAAAGGCGGCCAGGGGCAGATCACCGAAGCGGTGGTGTCAGACGGAACCGGCTATTTGCGGGTAAACTGGTTTAATCAACCGTGGTTAAGCAACAAACTAAAATCCGGCGACCAGATTGTGCTGTCTGGTAAAGTGGATATGTACCTTGGCCGCCTGGTGATGACCAACCCGGAGACGGAAGAGGTGGAACAGGAGCATTTGCATACCAACCGCATTGTTCCGGTCTACCCTTCCAATTCACGCGTCAATCAAAAATGGCTGCGGCGGATCATGCACCAGACCATTACCTTCTGGGCTCCACGCATGTCGGAATTTTTACCGCCGCAGGTGTTGCGAAACACGGGTCTCATGGACCTGCCCTCAGCACTGCTTAATATCCACTTCCCGGAATCGATAGCGAAACTTCAGGCTGCCCAAAAACGCCTGGCTTTCGATGAGATCTTCCTGATTCAGATGGGAGTCTTGCGTCAAAAACGTGCATGGCAATCGGTCTCTGCCGATTCATTCTCATGCGAATCCACCTGGCTCGACGAAAAAATATCCGCCCTGCCTTTTACCCTCACCGATGCCCAGCGCAAGGCGGTTGGCGATATTCAAAATGACTTTGTTTCGGGCCGGCCCATGAGCCGCCTGTTACAGGGTGACGTTGGTTCGGGCAAGACCATCGTCGCGGCGCTGGCTTGCGCCATCATCACCCAGCACGGTTCGCAGACCGCCATCATGGCTCCAACCAGCATCCTGGCAGAACAGCATTATCGCAACTTTACCCGCCTGCTGGTTTCACACGAGGAAGACGGTGTGTGGAACATGCTTCAGCCAGAACAGGTTGCCCTGCTGGTCGGGAATACCCCTGAGGCTGAAAAACGTCAGATCCGTGATGGACTGGCAGATGGAACCATCAAAGTGGTCATTGGTACACATGCCCTGCTTGAAGACCCGGTGACCTTTAACCGCCTGCAGTTTGTGGTGGTGGATGAACAACACCGCTTTGGCGTGGCACAACGTTCCATATTACGCGCCAAGGGCGCCAACCCACATTTGCTGGTAATGACCGCCACCCCCATCCCACGTTCACTGGCGCTCACCCTGTACGGCGATCTTGACCTGACCGTGATGGACGAGATGCCCGCAGGACGCTTGCCCATCCAGACCCATCTCAGGTCTGGGGTTGAACGCGAGATTGCCTATCAGAAGATCCGGGAACAGGTGGCAAAGGGATATCAGGCTTTCATCATATATCCTCTGGTTGAAAAAGGCGACCGCGAAGAGGTCAAAGCCGCTGTTGATGAAGCTCAACGGTTACAGACAGAAATTTTCCCCAATCTCCGCATTGGACTGTTGCATGGTCGCATGAAAGCTGATGAAAAAGACGCTGTCATGACTGCCTTCAGGGACGGCGAATATCACATCATGGTATCCACATCGGTGATTGAGGTGGGTGTGGATGTGCCCAATGCAACCGTGATGATTATCGAAGGCGCCAATCGCTTTGGGTTGGCTCAACTGCACCAATTCAGAGGGCGTGTGGGTCGGGGACAGGTAGAATCCCACTGCATCCTCATCCCAGATTCTGATGACGCTCTGGAGAACGAACGGCTCTCAGCCATGTGCGAGACCAACAATGGCTTCATTCTGGCTGATCGCGATTTGCAGCAACGCGGACCCGGAGATTTCCTCGGCACACGCCAGGCAGGCTTTATGGATCTGCAAATGGCGAAATTAACCGATGTCACGTTGATCGAAGCTGCCCGCAAAGAGGCTGCCATGATCTTTGACAATGACCCTGAACTGGCTGATTCCAGCCATGAACATCTCGAAAAAATGCTCGAACGTTTCTGGGGTACCGGTAGAGGAGAACGAAGTTAGATGATACGCGCTGTTTTTCCCGGGTCTTTTGACCCCATACACCTCGGCCACATGGATATTGCAATTCGTGGTTCACGGTTGTTTACTGAACTTATTGTTGCGGTTTATGATCAACCCCTGAAAAACTCGTTATTCACGCCAGATGAGCGCTTGGAACTGGTTCGCCAGACATTCATCGGCGTTCCCAACATAACCGTGATGGGATACTCAGGGTTGACCGTCGAGTTTTGCCACCGTATCGGCGCCCAGGCAATCGTACGCGGTTTGCGTGTATTCTCTGATTTTGAGTATGAGTTCCGCATGGCGCTGGCAAATAACCGCTTGTACCCCGATATCGAGGTGGTTGCACTGATTACCAATGAGGCGAATACCTTCCTATCCTCCAGCACAGTGAAGGAAATTGCCTCACTGGGTGGCGATATCACCACCATGGTTCCTCCCCACGTGAACCTGGCTCTCAAGAAGAAGTTTAGCGATCTTAACGGCAATCATTCGGTGGTTCAATCCAATTTACAACGCGATTGACAGGATTGACTATAATTAACAACATCAGTCTGGCGCGATAATTGCAACGCTCACCTTGATACTGGGCGGAGGTTCCTATGGACATATTGCATCTGGTGGATCGTCTCGAAGAACTATTCAATGAAAGCAGATCCATACCATTTACTCACAGCGTTATCGTTGATGAAGATCGCATGCTCGATATCATCGATCAGATGAGAGTATCGATCCCCGAAGAAATCAAGAAAGCCCAGCAATTACTGGCTCAAAAGGACCGTTTGCTGGCACAGGCTCAGGAAGAAGCCAACCGTACCATCGCACTGGCCCGTGAAAAAGGCGAGCAAATGCTGGAGACCAATGCCATTGTGCAGGCAGCCAATGAACGCGCCGAGCAGATTGTGGCACAGGCCCGCCTGGATATTGATGCCAGTAAACGCGAAGCAGATGAGTACGTGATGGATACCTTATCCCGCCTGGAGATGGAACTGGATCGCTCGCTCAATCAGGTCCGCAACGGCATTCGCGCGCTTCAGACCGACAAACAGCATATCCCAACACCTCGCAGTTAATGCTGCCACTTTAACGACAAAGCGCCGGACAAGCTTGACTTGTTCGGCGCTTGATTTCTTTAACTTTGGCGTCTATCCGCCCTGTTTACCTGCGTCATTCGCAGTATTCGCATTCGCTTCGGAGGCTGGCGCGGGATCATTCTTTTCCTTTGACTTGCGCGCCCGCACCGGTTTCCCCTCGGATGGCAACAATGCGATCTCAAGCACCTGATCCATGTGACTGACCGGGATGATACGCAAGTCTTCGCGCACCTTACGCGGCACGTCCACCAGGTCTTTCATGTTCCGCTCCGGAAGGACGACAACCTGCAAACCGGCGCGATGAGCTGCCAGTATCTTTTCGCGTACACCCCCCACCGGCAATACCCGCCCGCGCAGCGTTATCTCACCCGTCATGGCAACTTCCCGGTGCACGCGCCGGTCTGTGAAAGCCGAGATCAACGCTGTGGCAATCGTAATACCGGCGCTGGGACCATCCTTGGGTATGGCTCCCTCGGGAATATGAATGTGGATATCAATTCGTTCGAAGCATTCTGGATCCAGATTGAGATCCCTGGATTTGGATTTCAGGTAAGACAAACCTGCCTGGGCCGATTCCTGCATCACCTCGCCAATCTGACCGGTGATCTGGATCGAACCCTTGCCTTCCAGCACCAGCACTTCCACCGGCATGATATCGCCGCCATTTTCCGTCCAAGCCATGGCTGTAGCCACCCCAATTTCATCTGCCATTTCGGCTTCGGTCTGGAAGAACTGCTGTGGCCCCAGATATTTTTCAACCAGCGCAGGGGTTATCCTCGCCGGATGTGCCTTCTTCTCAGATTTCAAACGCGCCGTTTTTCGACACAGGCGGCCTATCTCGCGCTCAAGGTTGCGAACACCAGCCTCGTAGGTGTATTCACGAATCAGTTTACTCAGCGCAGCCGTCTGGATGATCAGCTCATTTTCTTCCAAACCACTCTCTTCCATCTGACGCGGTATCAAAAACCGCCGGGCAATCTCGATCTTTTCTTCCTCGATATATCCGGGAAACTCAATCAACTCCATACGATCAAGCAGCGCCGGTGGAATGGTCATGGTGGTATTGGCGGTTGTGATGAACATTACGTTGGAGAGATCATATTCCAGTTCCAGGTAATGGTCCGAAAATGCATTATTTTGTTCCGGGTCAAGCACTTCCAGCAAAGCAGCCGCAGGGTCACCACGGAAATCAGCGCCCAGCTTGTCAATTTCATCCAGCATGAACAACGGGTTGGTGGAACCAGCCCTGCGCATGGTCTGCAAAATTCTGCCGGGGAGTGCACCGATGTATGTTCGCCGGTGTCCACGTATTTCAGCTTCATCCCGCACACCGCCAAGCGATAAGCGCACAAACTTACGCCCCAGTGCCGTGGCAATGGACTTACCCAGTGAGGTTTTGCCGGTTCCGGGAGGCCCCATGAAACACAAAATGGGCTGTCGTTGCCGCTTCGGTTGCAGGCTGCGCACCGCTATGTATTCCAGAATACGGTCCTTGGCTTTGCCCAGCCCATAGTGATAGTCATCCAGAATTTTCGCTGCGTGGGGTACATCCAGGTTGTCATCTGTATGATCAGACCAGGGCAACTCCAAAATCCAGTCCACGTAATTACGGATGATCCCGACTTCTGGAGCCATGGCGGGCATTTGGAGCAGGCGGTCCACTTCCTTCAATGCGGCCGCTCTGACCACATCCGGCAGACTGGCGGAATCCACCTTCTCACGCAGCTCCGCTACTTCACGCAACCAAATATCACCTTCACCAAGCTCGGTTTGAATGGCTTTCATCTGCTCGCGCAGGTAGAACTCACGTTGGCTGCGATCCACCTCGTTTTGCACACGCGTCTGAATTTCATCCTCTAGCTGGAGTACATCCAATTCCTGCGCCAGCAAGCGATGAATGCGCTTCAACCGCTCTTCAGGGTCAGGCAGCATCAATAATGCCTGACGTTCTTTAAACGGCAGCGAAATGGCCGTGGAGATCATGTCCGCCAGCCAGCCAGGTTCAGCGATATTTAGCGAGAACAGATGAGCTTCATCAGGCAGTGAACGGTCAAGCTGAACACAGCGCTCAAACAGGTCGCGCGCAGTACGCATCAGGGCATCCATGCGCCGGTCAACTTCCATTGGTTCGTCAATGGGTTTTGCCTTGATGCGGTAGTAAGGCTCTTCCTGAACAAATTCCACAATCTCAAACCGCCGGCGACCCTGCACCAAAGCTGAGTTATTTCCATCAGGCATACTGAGCAGGCGACCCACCGCTATCTCCACGCCGATCGGGAGGAAATCTTCAGGGGTGGGTTCTTCCACCTCAGGATCGCGCTGAACCAGACCCAGCACGGTTTGAAAGTTGTACTGCGCATCCTGAATACCCAACAGGTTGGGCCCCGGAGTGACAAACACCGGTGAGATCATGCGCGGGAACACCACAATATCGCGCAAGATCAATACAGGACCTTCGATCAGGCCATTGTCATCAGGGGTGCTGTCCGGAACCCGGTAAAGCTCCTCTGTTCTTTGGTGCAACGATGAGGTGTATTCCTCTGGACTATCCTGCCGGGAAAACCAATCATCTGACTTCATGCATTCTTCCTTCTACCCTGGTTTCTGGGAACCCTGCTGCCATGAGAAATACCTTTGACAGGCAACGTTCCTTCATTTTGGCTGCGATAGTCCCGCTTCCTGCCAACATTCGCGCACGGCTGCCGCCAGGAAGATGCTTCCGGCAGCCACAACCGCGCCATCACTGCCTGCCAGATCAAGGGCTTTTTTCAAAGCTTCCTGAACCGGAAGAACAGCCACGGCAGGTCTGCCGAAACGGTGAACTAATTCTACCAGTTTCTCAGCATTCATGGCCCGCGGGTGGGTTGTCTCTGTTGCCACCACCTGTTTGACACGCGGCAACAACTCGCTCATCATGCCATCAATATCCTTGTCTTCAGATGCGGCAAACAACAATGTAACCGGCTTCCCGGGGAAATAATCGTCAATCGCGAGGCGCAACTTTAATGCCGAATCCCGATTATGGGCTGAATCCACCACCAACGGCGGCTGCTGCCGGATGACTTCAAAACGCCCCGGCCATGTCGCGTTGGAGAACCCTGTACGAATGTGCTCCTCGCTGATCTGTAGTCCCTCCTGACGGGCTATCTGCAGAGCGGCATAGGCTGTCGCGGCATTTTCCACCTGATGATAACCCAGCAACGGGATGGTCAGGCGCACAGGTTCCCATTCCGTCCTGCCGCCCGAATCTACAAAATCATTGACCAGTTCCTGCTCATCAGCGGGCCACAACAGCATGGTTTGACCCCGCAAAGAATGAGACCAATCAGCGTAAAGGAACTCCTGCCCCAACTCGATCAGGCGACATTCACGTTCACTGGCAATATTCTGGATCACCGTTCTGGCTTCCTCTTTTTGCGGAGCCAGCACCACGGGTCTTCCCGGCTTGATGATGCCGCCCTTTTCAGCGGCGATCTGCGAGAGCGTGTTACCCAGCACCGCCATGTGATCATATGATAACGAGGTAATCACAGACACCAGTGGCTGAACCACGTTGGTGGCATCCAGACGACCGCCCAGTCCCACTTCAATCACAGCAGCATTCACACCTGCCCGGGCAAAATACAGGAAACCCAGCGCAGTCATTAATTCAAAGGTGGTAATCTGGTCAATTTCAGCCGCATGAGGTTTGATCTCCTCCACCAGATCCACCACCCACTGTGGTGTGATCGGCTCACCATTGATCTGGATCCGCTCGGTGAAATCCTGCAGATGAGGAGATGTATACAACCCCACCCTGTATCCGGCTGCCCGCAGAGCAGATGCAATAAACGTGGCGGTTGATCCCTTACCCTTGGTTCCGGCCAGGTGAATAACCGGATAAGCAAGATGTGGTTCTCCAAGTCGCCGCATCAATTCATGCATGCGGCCCAGGTCAAATTTTTCGGGTGAATAACGAAAAGCCCGTGTAAGACTGTAATCGACAAAGCTGTACAGATAATCCAGTGTCTGTTGGTATTTCGTTTCGAGGTCCATGCTCATCCTGTTCATCGATTTATGCGCATGGCATTGTACACGCAGCCACCTGCCATTGCAAGGATTTGGAAATGATTGTGAAGATTCCTACCAGCATTGACGCTGATGATAAGTTATATTAAAGTAAAAACCATAACGGGGTGTATCTTGTCCATCGGAATTTTGACAATTCACTTTCTCATACCCGGAGCTTTGTCGCTAAAAGAGAAACGCGGCCGCTTGAAACCGGTCATCGCCCGCCTGAGGAAACAATTTAATCTCTCTGTGGCTGAGATGGACCGGCAGGATGTATGGAATGAAGCCGTGATTGCCTGTGCGGTAATCTCAACTGATGCAGTTCAATGCCAGCGCGTTCTGCAACAGGCTGTCCGGGATTTTGAGGATCAATGGCCTGACCTGACCCTGTTGGATGACCATCTGGAACTGATGTGAGGAGGAACGAATGGATCTTGGATTGAAAGGGAAAACTGCTTTGATCACTGGCGCCAGTCGTGGCTTGGGCTATGCTACAGCACAGGTACTGGCTTCCGAAGGTGCAAACGTCGCCTTGAATGCCCGTGATCCGGAAAAGCTGACTGCCGCAGCCGATGAGTTGCACCGCCAGACCGGAGCCAGGGTCTTTTGTGTGCCCGCGGATGTCAGCCAGCCCGAAGCGGCTGAAGAGATCATCAAGGCAGTCGTGGGTCAGTTTGGCGGACTGGATATTCTCATCACCAATTCAGGCGGCCCGCCAGCCGGCTCGTTCGAGAAATTTACGCAAGAAGACTGGCAAAAAGCGGTTGACCTCACCTTTCTATCCCATGTTCGCCTGATCCAGGCTGCCTTGCCCCATTTGCGAAAATCCTCATCTGCCAGTGTATTAACTGTTACATCGTACTCGGTCAAGCAGCCCATTCCCAATCTGGTCCTGTCCAATTCGGTCAGGGCTGCCACGGTTGGTCTCACAAAGTCCCTCGCGCTTGAACTGGGCAGTGATGGCATCCGCTTCAACTCCATTCTCCCCGGTTGGACGGAAACAGAACGCGTAAACGAACTGATGCAAAAAAGAGCTGAAATGAATGGAACCAGCGTGGAGGAGGAAATCGCGAAACAGATCAAGGATAGTCCGTTGGGCCGCATGGCTCAGCCCCACGAGTTCGCAGCGGCGGCAGCCTTCCTGGTCTCACCGGCAGCCTCATATATCACAGGGGTCATGTTGAGTGTGGACGGCGGCATGTACCGCGGGACCCTGTAAATTCTTTTTTGACGACGTATATCCAACAATCCGATGACATCCGACCCCTTCGGATGCTAAATGGGTATGCGATAATTGGACAATAAAAGTAAAATTTATCCCGGCATGATGGAGTGGAAGCATTGATGACCAAAGAGGAAATACAGCACCGGCTTGAGCGTGTGCTGCTGACTGTACAGAAACCAGGGCGGTATGTTGGCGGTGAATATAATCAGGTGGTCAAAGCATGGGATGCCGTAAAAACCCATGTGGCACTGGTGTTTCCCGACATCTATGATCTGGGTTTGCCCAATCTGGGACTGGCAATTCTGTATGACATCCTGAATACCCGCCCCGATGTGGCTGCAGAACGGGCTTACTCTCCCTGGCTGGACTTTGAAGAAGTTATGCGCCGCGAAGGTATTCCCCTGTATGCGCTGGAAAGCAAACAGCCGCTGGCTGCGTTTGATATCATTGGCTTCACCCTGCCGTATGAAACACTTTACACCAATGCCCTGAACATTCTTGATCTTGCTGACATTCCACTCTTCAGCCGCGACCGCACCGCCAACCACCCGCTGGTCATCGCCGGCGGACATGCTGCCTACAACCCTGAGCCAATGGCTGATTTCATTGATGCCTTTGTGATCGGTGAAGGCGAGGAGGTGGTCAATGAGATCATTGACGCCCATCAAGCCTGGAAATCATCCGGTAGCGGTAGAGAGCAATTACTCCACCTGCTGTCCGGCATTCCCGGTGTGTATGTGCCCGCCTTCTACCAGCCGGTTTTCCTGCCAGATGGCTCCATAAAAGAAACCCTGCGACTGTCTGAGGCTGCTCCAAAAACGGTGCTAAAGCGCATGGTGGCAAAACTGCCACCGCCCACCACCCGCTTCATCGTTCCATCCATTGACGTTGTTCACAATCGGGTGTCAGTGGAGATCATGCGCGGTTGTACGCGTGGCTGCCGTTTCTGCCATGCTGGCATGATCAGCCGCCCTGTACGGGAACGCTCCGTCTCTGACATCGTAACTGCCATTCAGAGCGCACTCGGCAACACCGGTTTTGAAGAAATCGCCCTGCTGTCGCTCTCATCGTCTGATTACTCACATATATTGGAACTGGTTGAAGAAGTGGGGGCGCGGTTTGGAAACCGGCAAAAAGGCCAGCAATTAACCATTTCACTGCCGTCCCTGCGGATCGAATCATTCTCCATTGACCTGCTGGAAAAACTCAAAGGTGCGCGCCAGGGTGGTTTCACCCTCGCCCCCGAGGCAGCCACTGACCGCATGCGCTCGATTATCAATAAACCGATCTCATCGGATCAACTGATTGAAACCGCCCGCGCCATTTACAGTCGCGGCTGGCAAACCCTCAAGCTTTATTTCATGATTGGCCATCCATCCGAAACGCTGGAGGATGTTCAGGCTATCGTTGATCTGTGCAAGGCGGTCATTGCCGAGGGTCGCAAAGTGATGGGCAGGCGCGCCAATTTACACGCCGGTGTGAGCACGTTTGTTCCCAAACCGCACACCCCCTTCCAGTGGGTTTCGTGTGATACTGTTGACCAAATTGAGGCCAAACAAAGTCTGCTGCGTCGCGAGTTGCGAGGACCCGGTCTGAAACTCAACTGGACATCACCCAATGAGACCATGATGGAAGCCTGGCTGTCTCGCGGAGATCGCCGCATGGGCATGGTGATATATCAGGCGTGGAAAAATGGCGCGAAATTCGACGCATGGCAGGATCAGGACACCCACCCCGCTTGGATGCAGGCATTTGAACAGACCGGACTGGACCCCGATTTCTATACACACCGCCAACGTGCGTTGGACGAAGTTCTGCCGTGGGACGTGATCAACACCGGCGTGCGTAAATCCTACCTGGTTCAGGAGTACACCAACAGCCAGCAGGGTATCACCCGCGCCGACTGCAGGACGGAATGTTTTGCGTGCGGCATTCTGCCCACCTACAATATTCAACGGGCAGCCAACCCGGGTGATCACTGGAAGTGCCCGGAAGTATCACCGCGGAAGAACATTACCCATCAGCAGGAACCCGCCGTATGATTCGATACCGCATCCAATACCAGAAAACGCAAGCCATGCGATATACCAGCAATCTGGATGTACACAAGGTATGGGAACGCGCCCTGCGGCGTGCCCGGTTGCCACTGGCTTACAGCCAGGGGTTTCACCCGCAGCCGCGCATCAACCAGGCCTGCCCATTACCTTTGGGCATCCTCTCTGAATGTGAGTTAATCGATATCTGGCTGGAAAGTGACGTTGAGGCAGATGCGGTTGCAGCACAGATCGCACCAGTAATGGCTCCTGGCATTAAAGTGAACTCCATTCATACCGTCGAGCTTTCCGGCGCGTCACTGCCCACCTTGGTGACATCAGCCACCTACCGGGTGGAGTTCATCGACGGCGCCCCAAATGACCTGGAAGATCGGGTAAACGCCATCCTGCAGCAGGAAACCATCCAACGAGTCAGGCGGGGCAAATCATACGATCTGCGTCCTTTAATCGATGAGCTTTCAGCCCCAACCAGGGATGAGTTGGTGATGACCCTGGCAGCCCGCAGCAATCAAACCGGTCGTCCGGATGAAGTGCTGGCTGCCATGAATATTGATCCTGCCATGACGCGCGTCACCCGCAGTTCATTGAACCTTATCCGGGGATAACCGGCTAAACCGGCTCTTTTCAATCCGTCTGGTGTTGATATAATCAATCAGGCGGATTTTTTTATCCAATTATTAAAGCATCCAATCAAAAAGAGGTCTCTCATGGGGTTCCTGGCTTCGCTATTCTTTGGTTTTGTTCCCATGCTGTTGTTTGCGCTGTTTGTTTACTGGTTGGATCGATATGAAAAAGAACCAAAGATCCTGCTCGGGGCTGCTTTCGTATGGGGTGCTGTGGTGGCAGCCGCTGGCGCTTTTCTGATCAACACCCTGTTTGGGGTGGGCGTATTTATCGCAACCAATTCAGAGTCTGCCACCATGTTGACCACCGGCGCGTTGATCGCCCCAATTGTTGAGGAAACGCTCAAGGGCTTTGCTGTATTGCTGGTTTTCCTGATCTTCCGGAATGAATTTGACTCGGTTCTCGACGGCATCATCTATGCCGGCATCACTGCCCTGGGCTTCGCCGCCACTGAAAATGTTTACTATATCTACACCTACGGGTTCCAGGAAGGCGCGTGGAGTGGGTTATTCAATATGGTTTTTGTACGGGTAATACTGGTGGGCTGGCAGCATCCGTTTTATACCGCTTTCATCGGTATTGGCCTGGCAATTGCCCGCCTGAATCGCTCCTGCCTGCTCAAAGGGATCGCTCCACTGGGTGGTTGGACGGTTGGTGTAATCCTGCACTCGCTTCACAATACCATCGCCAATCTCGCACCGGGCGTTGCCGGATATATCTTTGGGTCAGTTCTCGATTGGACCGGCTGGTTTTTCATGCTGGTGTTCATCATCATCATGACCGTGCGTGAACAGCGTTATCTCACCCGTCAGTTGCTGGAAGAAGTGAATCTGGGAGTTTTATCCCTCCAGCAATACAAAACCGCCTGCTCGGCCTGGTCTCAGGGCGGCGCGCGTTTCCTTTCCATTTTTAGTGGGCATTACCGTGAGACCGACCGGTTTTATCAGTTGTGCGGGGAGATCTCACACAAGAAAGAACAATACAGCAAACTTGGAAACGAGCTGGACAACCTGAACATCATTGACAGACTCCGCCAGGAATTGAGAACACTCTCAACCCGCGCCGGAGCGTAAACCACAAACCGGTTGGACACCCCGCCTGTGCCGTGGTAAAATCATATTCGCAAGCGCCCGTAGTGAAGTGGACATCACGTCACCCTCCGGAGGTGAAAGCCTGAGTTCGAGTCTCAGCGGGCGTATCCGGTATCACCCCGATTCCCGGGGTGATTTTATTTTAAACCCCGGATAATATTGAGAATAAATTAACAATTATTCGGTAAACTTATGGGAAATAGTGGATTTTGATTAACAGGAGCGAAACAATGGTTTTTCCATTTTTTGGTGGTTACGGTTTATATCTCTTATTCAGCCTGCCAGCTCTGTTACTGGGTTTCTGGGCACAAATGCGGGTGCAGGGTGCTTTCAAACGCTACTCCAAAGTCCGCGCGGCTGCCGGATTGACCGGTGCACAGATCGCACGCCGCTTTCTGGATGCCAATGGGCTGTATGATGTGGGTGTGGAGGAAACCGGTGGTCTCTTAAGCGATCATTATGACCCGCGCAGCAAGGTATTGCGTCTCAGCCCGCAGGTTTACCGGGTTCCCAGCCTGGCCGCAGCCGGTATTGCCGCTCACGAAGCCGGTCATGCCCTTCAGGACGCCAGTGATTATGCCCCCTTGCGTTTTCGAACCGCCATGGTTCCCACCGTTCAAATTGGTAGTTGGCTGGGTCCCATCATCTTCTTCGTCGGTCTGTTCCTTGCGGGCAACCTCGGCGAGAATATTGCATGGTTGGGTCTGGGTTTGTTTGGCTTGACGGCCGTATTTGCACTGGTCACCCTGCCGGTTGAGTTTGACGCCTCAAACCGTGCGAAAGCCTGGCTCTCCAGTGCAGGTGTAATCTACAATGAAGAAACGCGCGGCGTGAATTCTGTTTTGGATGCTGCTGCGCTGACCTACGTTGCCGCTGCTGTTCAGGCGCTTTCCACCCTGCTGTACTATGCTTTCATTCTCTTCGCGCGCAGAGACGATTAATCGGATTTCCCAATCGCCATCCATCAGGCTCAATCCGGGATTGAGCCTGTTTTTTTACCGCTATAATCACTTCATGTGTGTTGTTAATCGTCTGCTGACCATGATTGTTCTCCTGTCGTTGCTATCTGCTTGCCAGGTACAACCGCGGCTGAACCTGCCCCAATTACCGGCCCCGCCCGAACCTGTGTCTGAGTGGCGGTTTTCGGATATTCGCCTGTTTGATCCCATTGATTCTGACATCACGACCGATCTGATAGCTGGCTATGCGAAGCAAGTGGAAAATAGCCTGACCTTCAGAGTGGATTTCCTCGAGCTGCTCCCCGATGCCGATTTCCGGCTGGCTCTGGTTGTCATTGATGCAGCCCAAACCACACCGGCGCAGCCCGCTCCGCCCTTTGAGTGGACACAGGCAATCAGTGTAACCGCTTGGTTGGAGGCCTCCCCAAACGCAACCAGCGTGGATTTTTTCACGCCCCAAGGCCCAGTCAGCGTCACTGCATCATGGATCCATGTCCTGGATTACGCCATCCTGCAGTTCCCGGCGGGGTATACCATGCCGCCTGGAACTAGCATGGTTTTCCTTCTTTATCACCCGGATACAGGGGATGTTGTGGACCAGACCGACACTTTTACACTGGACACCATACCAGACATTGCTCCAGCCAATGTCCTGCTGGCTTTTTCTGATGTTCTCCCTGCCGCCACCCCTCTTCAATTGCAGCGCCGTTGGGACGGCGCACACACAGGCCCATTTGGGCAACGCCACGGCTTGCACCATCTGCTGGAAAATATCCGCCAGTATCATATCCCTGTCGTCCTGCTGGACCTCAAACACCCGTTCAGTCTCAAGGGCTTGGAATTATCCGGCGGACTTGATTTGGCTCGCGCTCTGGAACGATCCGGCTTGCTCTCGCTGCCTGATACCGCCACCGGCTCCCCTTCAATCTCAGCCCTCTTACTGAAAGCCAATCGGGCAACCGCCGGGGAGTACGGCTTCATGGACAGCCCATTTGCTCATGCTCCGATTACGGATCAGAATGAACTGATTTATTCCGGTTGGTTCATAAACGATTCGTCGGGTGCAATCCGCCAGGTGGACGGCATCCGCTACATCTCAACCAACCAAGAGACCACGGCAGTGTGGGACCGGCAGGGTTTCACCCTGGCTGGCAAAGAATTATTATTTTCAGCTCTCTCCCAACCAAAAGGCGTCCACCTGAACCTTGGCGGTGACCTCACCTCATCCGCCTTCGCCGATTCAACCGTGGCGCCGCTGCTTTTCCGTTACCTCGCCGAACATCCCTGGCTGCGGGTGCTCTCCGGCGCTGATCTACTTGACCACGATTTACCTGTCAGCAGCGCAGAATGTGGTTCGGCCTGCCAGACCACCACCACAACGGATGACATTCAAACAACAAAAGAACAGATGGATTTACTGGAGGAAACCAGGGAAAGTGATCTTTCCCATCTTGTGCTGCTTGCGATGGCTTCTCCAACCCATGAGTCTACTTTCACTACAGCCAACTTCCTGATGGATGCACTGATCTGGTCACAAAACCCGATCCCACAAGCTCAATGCGATGGCCATTACTGCCTGCTTTCCGACAACTCCACCCTGCTGATACTCGATACGCGGGGGGCACAACTCCTGTTTGCCTTTTCCATCACCGGACAGGGAGTACAACAATGGGCTGGCCCCATTGAGCAGTACATCCCGGATCAAGATGCATCAAATTGGATCGGCTCATTTGTTGGAGCAGATCACCAGGATGATTACATTCCCACCATCCAACCCGGTGTCATCGTTCTGACCCACCCGGTCACGGGCATCGTCAAGCAGTATTCCATTTCGAACACCATTGTGTCAGTAACACTCACAACCGCCCCGGACCAGGCCTGTTCGGTCCACGTCAACCCCGGTGTGGCTCAACTCCTGCATCAAGGGAGTTTGCCCGTCCTCCATCAAAACGATGATACTCTCTTGATAGAGACCGGTCCTCCCGGTGATTTCAGCCTGCAATCCAACACAGTTTACTCGTTGGAATCATCATTACCTGCGGCATCCATTGCCGGCATTCCAGAGAACCCGGATGCAGCCATTCCAACTGGCGCATTGCTGCCCCTTGCATTCACTCGTATCACCTTCCCAAATTGTTCATCCCTGCACATTAATATCCAATGGCAACCATGAGTTCAGGGTACAATATGTGAAATATTTCACGTACTCATCCCTGGGTTTGCATCGACGGGAATTTTTTGATAAATTTATCTGCAACGGAGATAACAATGGCAGAAAAAGAAATCCCTGATATCGTTGTCAGTCGTTTACCTCTCTATCTACAGGGGCTTATCCGATTAAAAGAATCCGGAAAACATACCACGTCATCCCAGGAACTGGCTGAGATGCTCGGCATGTCGGCTGCGCAGATACGCAAAGATCTTTCCCATTTTGGCGAGTTTGGCAAGCAGGGAACCGGTTATCGTATTGATCACCTTACCCATGAACTCACCCAAATCCTGCATCTCGACCGGGTATGGAAAATTGTCCTGGTTGGCGCAGGCGACGTGGGCCATGCCATCGCCCGTTATCAAGGGTTTGCCAACCGTGGCTTTTGCGTTGAAATGATCTTCGATGCAGATCCAGAAAAAATTGGAAAAAAGGTGGGCAGTTATATCATTGAAGACATCGCCCAAATGGAAGAAAGGGTGCGTGCCAGTCAAATTCAGATCGCAATGCTGACCGTCCCGGCTCATTCCGCCCAGTCGGTGGCCGATCAACTGGTAATAGCTGGCGTGCGCGCCATCCTGAATTATGCCCCGATTCCCCTCAATTTACCTTCCCATGTCCTTGTGCATCAATTTGACCCAATTGTTCACATCCAGCACATGACCTACTATCTTGCCTGACCACAATCATCGGAATTTCTCAGCAAAATCCATTATCTCCAGGCCGGATTATCTCTCCGGAGCGTGGGTCATTGCCGGTTTGGCCTGTCTGATTTATGTGACTTTCGGAACCCAGGCAGCCTTTGGCGTGAACATCTTCACGCTCGGGTTGACCCTGCCGATCGGCATGTCATGCCTGTTCATGGCGTGGAGGAGGATGGGGCACGAAAAAGCGGACCGATCATTTGGCTGGCCATGGCGGATGGAGATGTTCATGCTCATCCTGTTGGTTGTCATGCAGGTTGTGGGAGCGATCAGTCAAAACGTGTCGTTCTCACTCCTGTTAAGCCTCACCTGTGTATGCATTGTGGTGACATTCCTTTTCGTCACGAACAGGCAAAAAACGCCCCGATTCAACCCGATCAATGACGAACAAAGCTCTCCCCCCCGCCCCCAACCCGA
>DAOUGC010000166.1:0-1510 GCA_034429695.1 Levilinea sp. | reverse complement strand
TCCGTGGATTGCGATTGCGACAGCAGCCCGGCTGCGCCCACCATGGACGATATCGGCATTCTCGCCTCGCTCGACCCGGTTGCGCTGGATCAGGCCTGCATCGACCTGGTTTATGGTGCTCCCGATGGAGCTGATCTGATCGAGCGCATCGAGTCCCGCAACGGCATCCACACCATCGAACACGGCGCAGCCATCGGACTGGGCAGCCGCGAGTATGAACTGGTGAACATTGATTAAAGGTCAGGCGAAAAAGCAAACAGGATGAGACAAAATAAAAAAAACGGACCTGCCATTGTCTTTGACTTTGGCGGCGTATTGATGGATTGGAACCCGTATTATCTCTACCGTCACATGCTGGGAGAGGACCCAAAGGCAACTGAAAAATTTTTGCTGGCGGTGGATTTTTCCGGGTGGAACGTGGAAAACGACCGCGGACGCACCCTGGCTCATGGGACAGCAGAGCTGGCGGAGCGCTTTCCTGAATACCGCGAACTGATCCTGGCTTATGATACACGCTATCTGGAATCGATTGGAGGAGCCATCCAGCCGGTGGTGGAGATCCTGCGGGCTTTAAAGGAGCGCGGGTATCCACTGTATGGGTTGAGCAACTGGCCAGCGGAAAAATTTTCACTCGTTCGAGAGATATACCCATTCTTTGCATGGTTCGACAATATCGTCATATCGGGCGAGGTGAAACTGATCAAACCAGATCGGGCGATATTTGATCTACTGCTGAAGCGGGTGGGCCTCCCGGCCAACCAATGCGTGTATATTGATGATAACGAGCACAATATCGCAGCAGCCAGGGAGTTGGACTTTCAGACCGTACTTTTCCGGTCACCTGAGCAATTGGTGAAGGATTTGCTGGCATTGGGTGTGGATCCAACAGCATCTGTTCCAACGAATTAGACCAAGTTGAAAAAGGCAGGGTGAGTCGCCAGCGAAGCTGGTGTGCCCACCCTACCTTCCTGACAGCAACCGTTGATAAATGAACAAAGGCGTTCCACGTCTTTCTACTCCCCCATCGACGTACTTTTCGATGGGGGAGGTGCTGCCGTTGCGCTTACACCGGAGGGAGTGCTCTGACAACGGATTGAGAAACGGATTTCACAGATTAGGATTCATACCCCTTGCTGGCGGTTTTTGCGCCTGGGCGTGTAATTATCAAAGGGTGGGCTGAGAAAGCATCAGCATCTGTTCCAACTAAATGGAGAAAACTGGATAGAATCCAGGTATGGAAACAAAAGAAAATGCTACGCTGGAACAAATCGAGGCCTTTCTCAAAACGGCGATCCAACATTTAGAGCCCATCCACAATGATCCGTATGGACGCGGACGACCACGGGGGCTCCCGGCCATGTGTTTGTGGGCGGGCGTGTTGGTGTGTGTGTTATGTGGCTGGAATAATGGTAGGGTGGGCTGATGCTTTCTCAGCCCACCGAACGTGTGCGGTAAATAACGGTGGGCTGGAAGAACGCCAGCCCACCCTACCTTTTTCAACTAATTAGTT
>DAOUGC010000165.1:0-7473 GCA_034429695.1 Levilinea sp. | reverse complement strand
TCTGGTTGCCGCGGGTGCTGGCAATTGTGTTCATTCTGTTCATCAGCATGTTCGCACTGGATGTGTTTGGTGAGGAGCAGTGGTTGCTGGCTTTGGTAATGCACCTGATCCCCAGTTTCATTCTAATCATCATCACCATAATTGCGTGGCGCAATGAACGCGTGGGCGGCTGGCTGTTTCTGCTGGCGGGGGTTGCCATGTTGATTCACTATGGGATCACCTGGGTGGCGTTGCCGGTCTTTTTGATCAGTGCGCTTTTCCTGTTCAGGGGCTATCGCCGGTCCGGCTAAAATTTGGCTGCAACTCTCACCGTGCTTTCACGTAAATAACATTGAGATGTCTGCTTTCCCCGGATAAAGCCCGGGTATTTTTCCTATTGGTGTGTTATTTCAAAACCTGTTTTTTGCCGCCACAATGTTCGTCGGCGGCAGCCATGCCACCTGTTTGTCTGGAGGTTTGTTATGTCCGGTTTGATAAAAAATGGCGAAGGCCGGGTGAGAGCCATTTGGCGCATCCTGATCCAGTTTTTGCTCTACATGATTTTGCTGATGGTTGTGTCTGCCGTCCAGACCCGCGCTCAGGATCTGAAAAGCATCTGGCTGTTTTCACTGGCAAACGGCATATACATCCTGGGTATGCTGGTAATGTTCTGGTGGCTGGGACGTGCGCTGGACCGAAGAAAACTGCCCAATTTTGGTTTTCACCTGACCCGCACGTGGTGGTTGGATTTTCTCTTTGGCCTGTTTCTGGGTGGTTTTACATTAACTGCGGTTGCGCTGATTCAGCAGGGGCTGGGGTGGGCGAAATTCACTTTTTCACCGCAGATGGTGTTCTCCGGTCCGTTTATTCTGGCCGTTCCGGCTGCCCTGCTGTTCCATCTTTCGGTGGGTATGGGCGAGGAGATGACCTTCAGGGGGTATCAGGTGCGAAACCTGGCTGAGGGGCTGCGCGGCAGATTGGGTTCAAAAGTTGCGGTTGGGGCAAGCCTGTTGTTGACTTCGGTATTGTTCGGCGCTGCACACATGCTTAACCCCAACGCCAGCATTGTTTCCGGACTCAATATCATCCTTGCCGGTGTGGTGATTGGCCTGGGGTTTGTTCTTACCGGCGAACTGGGCATGTCCATTGGGTTTCATGTTGCCTGGAATTTCTTTCAGGAATTTGTGTTTGGCTATAACAACAGCGGGCAAACACCCATGGGCAGCATTTATTCAAACCAGATTACCGGCCCGGCTTTGTGGACGGGTGGTCAGTTTGGGCCAGAGGCTGGCTTGTTGATCCTTGGCGTGCTGGCGTTGGATGTTTTGCTGATCATCGGTTGGTTGAGGATCAACCGGCGCTGGCATGGGCTTGCGGCCCACCTGGCGGATTACCAGGAGCCCTGAGCCTGGGTTGGATTTTCTTGATTGGCTGTCCCCATGATCAACGACAAGCGGTGCGTGTTCGGTGTTGATGGGTGTGGGTGGCAGGTATGGTCATCCACACTCATACCACTTTGCCAAAATCGGGGGGTGGTATTAAGGTATTGCCCGAAAATCGGATCTATTGTGCAGGCCAGTTTTCCTCTATTATCAACGCATAAGACATTGATGTTATGGAGGATAACATGAAGCGCATTCCGTTTGGAACAACAGGTGAACAGGTCAGCCAGTTTTGTCTGGGGGCCATGTTGATGGGCACGTCCATGAATCTTGAGACCTCGCACGCCATGCTGGATGAGTTTGTTGAGGCAGGCGGAAACTTTATTGACACTGCCAATTGCTATGCATGGTGGGTTGAGAATGGGGCAGGGGGTGAAAGCGAAACCCTGCTGGGTAATTGGATGAAGCAGCGCGCCAACCGTCAGAATATTTTTCTGGCGACCAAGGGCGGGGCGGCCATCCCCAATCTGCGCTCAGTAAAGGACGAGCAGGGAAATATTGCTTGGGAAAAAGTGCGCGATTCTTATGAATATCTATCCGCCGCTGCGCTTCGGAAAGCCATTGAGGGCAGCCTGCGCCGCCTGCAGGTGGAAACGATAGATCTATACTACGTTCACGTTGATGATCGGGTGACGCCCATTGAAGAGACGCTCGAGACGCTCAATTGCTTTGTCAGGGAAGGCAAGACAAGGTTCATTGGTTGCAGCAATCTGCGTACATGGCGTCTGGAACGCTCACTGGGCGTCAGCCGCAAAAATGGCTGGTCCTCATACGTGGCGCTGCAAAATGAATATTCGTATCTGCGCCCCAAGCAAGGCAGCGACCTGGGCGTGAGTGTTCACACCGACGATGAACAACTGGATTTCCTCACCGCCAACCCGGACGTCATGTTACTGGCTTATTCGCCGCTGCTTAAGGGCATTTATGATGACGTTCGGAAACGCGAAGCATATTACAACTGGTCGTTTTACGATGGCGCCGATAGCCAGGCACGATTGAAGGTCTTGTCCGAAATCGCCGGGCAGCTCGGCATCAGCAACAGTCAGCTTGTGCTGGCATGGATGCTTCATCACCAGCCGAGGATTGTACCCATTGTGGCTGCCAGCCGCATGGAGCAATACCGCCACAATATGCAGGCGTTGAATGTTCAATTATCTCCGCAACAAATGGACGCACTGAATCACGCTGCTGGATAACCCAAACCCAACGCAAAAATGAGGGCCGCCCAAATGACAGAGAAGTCGTCTGTCCGGGCGGCCCATTTTTTATTGTGTGTCTTGACGCGCTGATTGTGGTCTGATATGATGATATTCAGGTAACCGATATATGAACAATGGCGACCCCCAATCCTACCTTCCGTTGCGCGAGCCGACTTTTTATATTCTGCTCAGTCTGATCCCCAACCCGGGTCATGGATATGCCATTATGAAGGATGTGGAGGGGTTGAGCGGGGGAAGGGTGGTGCTCAGTACCGGCACATTGTATGAAGCGCTGGTGCGCTTGCAGGAGCAGGGGCTGATCGAGCGGGTGGATGGCAACGATGCTCATGCTGCCGGCAGGGCGCGCCCTGGCAAGCCGCGCAAGGTCTACCGCTTGACCCGCTCTGGAAGACAGGTTCTGGAAGCCGAGGCGCACCGTTTGCAGGCTCAAGCCGCGGCAGCGCATCGCCGTCTGGGGGATGATTTTTCAGGCGAAACGATTTGATCCCACCGATTTTTAGAATTATTGATCTTCTTTGTAAAGAACCCCTTGAAATTCAATTCCTGTCGTGATATTCTGTTCTTATATGTCGATTGACGACATATGGGAGGGTCAATGGCAAAGACAAGGCTGGGCAGGTTCATCCTGCGCATTTACCGTGGGTTGCTCAGGCTATACCCGGGCACACATCACGAGATTTACGCTGAAGAAATGGAAGAGGTTTTTGACAGGGTGGTGGAGGATAAAGAAATGGAAGGGAAAAAGCCGTTGCTGCGGCTGTTATGGCACGAACTGCGCGATCTGCCGCGCCTGCTGGCAGGCGCTTACACCCGCCTGCGTCCGGTGGGGATGGGTATGTTGTTCTTCATTGTTCTTTCCTTCTTTCTTGCGTTGATGGAAATCCCACGGGAATGGAAACTTGGTGATTGGCTTACTCAGAGCGAAGCCGGAAATCTGATGTGGATCTGGATCCTGTTTCCTTACATCGGTATGTGCATTGGCTGGATCAAAGGATTTCCGCGCTGGGCATATCCATATGTGGGGTACTCTTTGTTATTCAGTCTTTACATGACACAGGTGGCAACGCCAGGGTTGAAATTTGCCAGTTATGTTTTTTCCAGTCATGAAGTATGGGGTGCAAGGGCATGGATACCGTTTGGGCTGGCAGCCCTGGTGGCTTTGCTCGTCACCCGTTCGTTGCGACCAGTGGCGAAATTTTTTGTCAATCTCTGGCAGGATTGGACCATTCTCTCCTACACGCTGTTCGGATTCATGCCGTTGTTGATCATGATCATGTTTGATGAGATGGGGCACCTGTTCTCTTTTATATCGATGATTATCCTGGGTGTGGTTATGCTTGTCACCGCCACGCTCTATCTGACTGCGCAGACCCAGCGCCAGCGTGTACTGGCAATGCTGGTTGGCATACCGGTGACCGTGGCGTTAACCGTACTGGGACCGATCATTTACTGGTTGCCGCTTGACGGCGTGAATGTGCCCATGTCCGTAATGTATGGCCTGATCGCCATGGCCCTGTTTCTATCTCCGTCCTTGCTGGGCGGCTTGCGCCGCATCATGCGACGTCCAAACCCAACGGCATAAGCAATAAATAAGCCTTGCCAGCCTCCGCGGTGAACATCCATTGCGGAGGCTTTTTGATTTGGTCACACCATTCATGCAGTATCCAGGATATTCCGTCTATAATTAAGGCATCCCCTGGCTGATGAGACTCTGGATGGCTTTTGACTTTTCCTCCACCAGTTTAATTTATTTTCTAACCGGCACCATCACTCTGGTGACCACGTATATCAACTGGCGGCAGCGCAAGAAACTGCGCGGGTCTTATCTGGCGATTGCCATGATGTTTGTGACCGAATGGGCATTTGCCGGTGGTCTCGAATCGGCGGCGGTTGGGATAAACCATAAAATGGTCTGGGTGGTGGTGGGCAATGTGGCTGGCGGCGGCATGATGACCATGCTCATGCTGTTTGTCATGGATGAGTATCACCCGAATCAATGGATCCCCAAAAACAGGCACTGGCTGTTATTCATCCCCATTTTTATTTTTTTCCTGATCCAGATAACCAATCCATGGCATCATCTGGTTTGGACGGATCTTGTTGCGGATGCTCCTGAGGACAACCTGCTGCTGATGAAGCATGGGCCAGCCTATTACGTTGCCATCCTTTATGGATTTATTCAACTGGTCATTGCGTTGGTCATCCTGGCAAGGAATATGATCATCAGCACAGGGCGTTCGCGTTACCGTTCGGCGCAGATCATTTTCTCCTTTACGATCCCCTTTATTAGCTGGCTGATGTTCCTGATCTGGTCCAACAATCGTTTCGCGCTCGACATCATGCCCATTGGGTTTGCGGCGTGTGGTTTGCTCATTTCATACGTGATTTTTGAGGATTTGCAATACCAGGTGCTCGACCGGACGCTTGAACTGCAGGACACGGTTGAATCGCTCCAAAAAGAGATTGAAGCCCGGCAGCAACTGGAAACCGTCCTGCGTGGCATTCAGGACTCGCTGGCTGAACAGCTTGCCGATCAGAGCCAGAAACTTTCAGGTCTTTACAACATCATCCTGATCAGCGGGCAGGCGCTTGACTCGGCTGAGTTGATGGAAAAATCGCTGGATATCATTCAGTCGGTAACCGGCGCCGAGGCGGTGTGTTATTTTCAGCGGCGCAAAGGACGGCTGATCCTGGAAAATCAGCGAAACCTGACCCCAAAGGGTGCGGCCGCCTTGCGCCTGCTGCCCGACGGCTGGATGCGCGTGACCCGTGATGTCCGCGCGGATATTGACCATTCACCTGACCTGCCGGACGCATTTTTGGAAGCGGGGTACCGTTCGAGCCTGTCCAAAATCGTCTTTATGCAGCACAAACCGGCAACTGTGTTGAGTATATTTTGGTCTGAACCGCGCCGCATGGGGGTGGAGGAGATCGCCCTGTTTGGGGCGCTGGCCGATGCATTATCCATTGTGTTGGAAAATACCCGCCTGCGCCGTGAGGCAGCCGATGCAGCCGCTGACGCTGCCAGGGTGCAGGAACGCCGCCGACTGGCGCGTGACCTGCACGACAGCGTTACCCAGTCATTGCACAGCTTTGTCTATTCAGCCGAGACCGCGCGCCAGTATGTACATTCCCAGTCGGAGCGGGCGGACCGTGCGCTTGACCACCTGATGCGCAGCGCCCGTCAGGCGTTAAAGGAGATGCGGCTGTTGCTGTATGAACTGCGTCTCGTGCCGGTTGAGGAGATTGGTTTTCTGGATGCCCTGCGCAGCCGGTTGGATGCTGTTGAGAAGCGCGCCAATGTGGATGTGGATATCACCGTCGAGCCGGATGTTGAATGGAACCCGGCCTGGGAATCAGAACTGTATCCCATTGTGATTGAGGCACTGAATAATTCCCTCAAACATTCCGGCGCCACCCGGGTGCAAATCTGCCTGTCGGGCGCGCATGAAAACTTTATGCTGGAAATCACGGATAACGGCTGTGGATTTGTTCCTGAGGAGGTCAACCCGGGCGGGATGGGAATGCGAACCATGGCTGAACGCGCCGAAAAGATCAATGCTCAAATTGAAGTCCGTTCAGCGCCCGGCGGCGGTACATGTGTACGTCTTCATCAATTCGCTGAAGGATCCTCAAAGACGAACAATGGGAGGTCCAATTGAAACCGATCTCAATTCTGGTGGTGGATGATCATCCGCTCTTTCGTGAAGCACTGTGCATGGCAATTGAGTCTGTGGATGATATGTGTGTGATTGGCGAGGCGGTTAATGGTGAGCAGGCGGTTTCCATGGCGGTGGAGCTGCGCCCCGATTTGATCTTGATGGACCTGTACCTGCCGTTGAAAAATGGGTTGGATGCCACGCGTGAGATCATGGAGCAGATACCGGACATGCGCGTGCTGATGTTGACCAGCTCAAGCGAAGATCAAAAGGTGATAGAAGCATTACAGGCGGGCGCAAGCGGCTACCTCATCAAAGATACCGCCCGCCAGCAGTTGCTGGATGGTATCAGGCTGGTGGCGAGTGGTGAAGTCTTTTTGCCGGTTCAGGTGGCATCCAAACTGGCGAGGGGTATTCAAACCGGCATTAAAAAACCGATGGGGCAGAAAAAGAGTGCTGAAAAACTGACCCAACGCGAAGAGCAGGTTCTGGAGCTGTTGGGGGAGGGATTATCCAATCGAGCCATTGCAGAAGCCCTGTGCATCAGTGAATCAACTGCGCGGGTGCATGTATACAATATTCTTGGCAAGCTGGATCTGGATAATCGCTCCCAGGCGATCGTTTATGCTTTGCGCAGGAATGACGCACGCGCTAAATAAACGTTTAGCAATCCCTCATGTTAAATAAACAACCTCAGGATGAACCCGGGCAGGGGTTTTGCTATCCTTTTGGATGTGGAGCAGACCTCATCATTTTCAGTTTTAATCGCAGCCCCTGAGGGCATTATGAGCAGCGCGCTACGCACTTTCCTGAACACCATCACAGGGGTGCGGGTGGCGGGCAGTTGTTCTGATTTAAGCCAGATCCTGTTGTGTCTGGACATCACTCATCCTGACATGATGCTGCTGGACGCAGACCTGGTGGATAATCAATACTGGTCGGACTTTTTGATCCCCATACGCCATATCAGGCCCAATATTTATTGCATTGCGCTGGTGAATGACCTGGAACAGATGGAGGTTGCCAGACAGGCCGGCGTCAGTCAGGTGATTCTGAAAGGATTTCTCGATCAGCATTTGCACCAGACCATTACCGGAGTCCGTCCCACCCGACCCATCCCGTCCAGTCCATCCCAGACTCCATAATGGAGTCCGTCGTGCAAAATGGCCTGGT
>DAOUGC010000164.1:0-10306 GCA_034429695.1 Levilinea sp. | reverse complement strand
AATGGGCGCATCCACTTGCCCACCCTTAACCTGACCCGTGAAACCGCCCAGCGCATCCAGAAGATTTGCATCACGGCATGCGGAACGGCATCACATGCAGGGCAGGTGGGAAAGGTGCTGCTGGAGCGGATTGCACGGATCCCCACAACGGTTGAAATTGCATCCGAATTTCGATATACTGACCCGATTGTGGACGAGAACACTGTGGTGCTTTCGATCAGCCAATCAGGTGAGACGGCTGATACACTGGCAGCCATGGAAGAAGGCAGGCGCAAGGGAGCCCTGTTGTGGAGTATCGTTAATGCGGTTGGTTCACAGGCAATGCGCCTGGCAGATGGATACATTTCCATGCAGACCGGCCCGGAAATTGGGGTTGCTTCCACCAAGGCGTTTACAGCTCCGCTGGTGGATCTGTATATGCTGGCTGTTCTGCTTGCCGACCTGAGGGGCGTGGTCAATCCCGACCGGCGCAACAGCCTGGTACAATCACTGGCGTTGGTTCCCGATCTGGTGGGCAGAACCCTGGATCGTGAAAGTGATGTGGAGCAGGTGGCCAGTGCGATCAAGGGTGTGCGGGACACCCTGTACCTGGGACGTGGGATCAACATGCCCATCGCTTACGAAGGGGCATTGAAGCTCAAGGAGATTTCGTATATCCATGCCGAGGCTTATCCGGCGGGTGAGATGAAACACGGACCGATTGCCCTGATTGACAAAGAGATGCCAGTGATTGCTATTGCGCCAAAAGACCCGTGGTATGAAAAAATGGTGAGCCAGATCGAACAGGCAAAGGCGCGCGGAGGACAGGTGATAGCCGTGGCAACCGATGGCGACACACGTATTCCAGAGATTGCCGATCATGTACTCTGGGTTCCAGAATGCCCGTGGATGCTAAGCCCGGTTGTGACAGTGATCCCGTTGCAGATATTGGCGTACCACATTGCTTCGATGCGCGGACTGGACGTGGATCAACCGCGTAATCTGGCAAAAAGCGTGACCGTGGAATAAATCACTCAGAGTTGTGGAAAAAAGCAAAGGCTCTCCCAGGAATGGGGGAGCCTTTATTGTTGACCGAAAGAGTATATAATGGGGCAGGGAGGTTAAAAATGACGAGGGATAAGGACGTTCGACACAAGGTCAACCAGACACCGGACGCGTGGGAAACGCCGGAAGGTGAAAAGGCTGGGCGTGAACAGGTGGAAACAGCACAAGCGAACCTGGCTGAGAGTCATCGGACGGGGACAGGGGATGGGTTTGGCCCAATGGTTCAAAGAATCTTTGAGTTGCCCCTTTTGGATGATCTTGGGAAGGCATTGCCGGTTACAGCCAGAGATGCTGTTTCGATCTGGAAGGATGAATTTCCCACATTTTGGATGAAGGGCAACCGGTTTTACAAGCCATTTTCGGGAATTAAGCCGGGTGAGGTGGGTTTGATAAAACTTGCCACCGCAGGAGAAGCGGCGCTGGTTTCCACGGGGATCTATATCATTCACAGTGATGAGACTTCGTTTATTTTTCGTACCCTGCTCGGGCATCCACTTTCTGGAACCGTTGCGTTTTCTGCACAATCAGAACGGGGGTTGACATCATTGAGGATCAAAGTGCGGGTGAGAACCAGTGACCCACTTTATGAATTTGGCCGGTTGTTGGGGGTTGGCAAGGTGGAGGAATACTTCTGGCTGCACAGCATTCAGGCAGTGGGATTGCGTCTTGGAGCAGAAAGCGGCATGGTTCACATCAGTAACACCATACTGGAACCCCGATTGATCTGGAGGAATTTCGGCAACATCCGATGGAACGCCGGGTTGAGAAGCGCAACTCAACTGGCATTGCATCCGTTGAGATTATTCAGGCAATTAGTGGCATGATGAACCATCCATTAATTAAGGGTCAGGATGCGCTTGTGGTGGGCGCTGGCCCCAACGGTCTGGCGGCTGCCATTGGCCTGGCGGCTAGTGGACGGCGGGTGGTGGTTCGCGAGGCAAAGGAAACCATCGGAGGAGGCTCGCGCAGCATGGAACTGACCCTGCCGGGCTTTGTGCATGATGTTTGTTCGGCAGTGCATCCGCTGGGGATTGCTTCGCCTTTCTTTCGAAATCTTGATCTTAACCAATACGGATTGCAATGGGTCCATCCACCTGCTGCTCTTGCCCACCCCCTGGATAATGGGAAGGCGGTCCTGTTGTACCGGTCACTTGAGGATTCGGTGCGGGAGCTGGGTCCGGCCGGGGTGGAGTATGCGCGCCTGATGCAACCACTGGTCAATCAATACGACAAAATCCTTTATGAATTTCTCGGGCCGCTGCGGTTTCCCCGATATCCTTTTGCGCTGGCGCAATTTGGCCTGCCGGCATTGTTACCTGCACACAATCTGGCAAGACTCACCCTGGGTTCGGTTGAACTGCAGGCAACATTTTCTGGAATAGCCGCACACAGCATGTTACCCATTGACCGGATCGCCACGGCGGCATTTGGTTTGATGCTGGCGATGTTGATCCATTCGGTGGGCTGGCCATTTGCGCTTGGCGGTTCACAAAAGATCGTGGATGCAATGGCATCCCATCTGATCAGCCAGGGAGGACGGATCGAAACGGGTTGTCCCGTGGACTCGCTGATGGAGGCAAGTCAGTACGGAATTTGTATGCTGGACATTACCCCCCGTCAAATCCTCTCCCTGGATGATGGATTATTACCACAGGACTATAAAGAACAACTGGATCGCTACCGGTATGGGCCAGGTGTATACAAACTCGATCTGGCGATGGATGCTCCCATTCCGTGGAGGGCGAAGCAGTGTCTGCAAGCCGGAACGGTACATCTGGGTGGAACCATGGAGGAAATTATGGCAACAGAAAGGGCGGTCTGGAATGGTGTGGATAATCAGTTCCCCTTTGTAATCCTGGCGCAACCGAGTCTATTTGACCCAACGCGCGCACCCGAAGGCAAACATGTGGTATGGGCATACTGTCATGTACCGCACGGATCAGAAAAGGATATGAAGGAGCCGATATTGGATCAGATTGAACGGTTTGCTCCGGGTGTCAGAAACCGAATCATCGCGGCAAAAGGAATGAATTCGGTGGAGATGAATGCATACAATGCTAATTATATTGGTGGAGATATCAATGGCGGCATCCAGGATCTGGGGCAGTTGTTCACCCGCCCGGTTCCGCGCCTGAATCCATATCGCATGCCGGTGAAGGGGATGTATATCTGTTCTTCGTCAACGCCACCCGGGGGAGGTGTCCACGGCATGTGTGGATACTGGGCTGCCAGAACAGCCTTGAAAAATGAAAAGAATGGGATTTCCTGACTTAGATCACGACTGATAGGATGCCAATCAGGATTAATAAACCAATCAACCCAACAGCCGCCAAAACCCATGGATTGGTGGTTTTCCTGACTTCGGGTTCGGGGCGTTCGGGACGGGCGACGAGTTCACGGGTGCAGTACCAGCAAAAAGTGGCTTCTTCCGGTATCTCCCTCTGGCAGTACGGGCAGGTTTTCATTAATCTTCCTCAATGGAGGGCATGTTGTGGGTCAACCATGCAACTGTCTCGATGATGGGCTAGTATTTGTATATACTGCCGCCTATGAATTCGCGGATGACGGAATCATCAGGGACAACACTGTCATCCGGGAGGGCGTCTATTTCCGAGAATATCCGGGCGATCCTTAATGCGCGGGTATATGCATCCTCGCGCAAGGGATCGTTTTCATACTTGCGCAGCCAGCCCTGCACCTGGTCTGCAATTTTGGGTTTGTAGATGGATAACTCAAAAGGCATGGCACTATTGACAATGTAATCTGCGCTGTTGACGTTGGGAATGATATTGCGAAGTTCGCTGGAGCGCACATAGTGCCAGTGTTCCAGAGTGCGGGTGGGGTCATAGGCACGATGGGCAGCATCCCGCAACATTCGGCGCAGCAGGCGAATATCCGTCCAGCGGATATATTCGCCATTGGTCAACTTCATCTGGAGCAAAGGCTCCAAATACAGCTTGAACTTTTGCTCATTAGGCACTTCACCAGTCATGCCGGGGAATAAGCCATGCAAACTGTCAATCAACAGAATTTCATTTTCCTTCAATTGCATGGTGGTGGCGCTGGGGCCGCGCTTGCCGGTCTTGAAATCATAAAATGGGATCTGAACTTCCTTGCCGGCTACCAGGCGCGACAGATGATCACGGATCAAGGCGAGATCGAGTGCCTGGGGCGTTTCAAAATCGAAGTCGCCGAATTCATCCTTGGGGTGGAATTCAAGATCAAAGAAATAATGATCCACGTTTAGCGTCACCAACCGCAAACCAAAGCGTTCCAGCCGCTGACCAATCTTAATGGTGGTGGTGGTTTTCCCGGATGACGATGGTCCGCTGATGATGACCATGCGGACTTCGCTTCTTCTGGCAGCGATTAATTCGGCGGCGTTTTCGACATCCTCGCTGTAGGCAAGCTCGGCTTCATGGATGAGCTGGGGAAGTTCGCCATTTTTCAGTCGTTCACCATAGGATTGAGTTGAGTGGACCTTGTGATCGACGGACCAATCGAGCACTCGATAGATTTTTGCCCAGGGAATATTTGCCGATGGGGTCATGGCGGCATCTGCACGTTCACGACGGCGACGGGCGCGTTCATCGCGGTAAAGGATGTACGCTTTTGCGACCCGCGCGTGGCCATTTTCGATCAGGACTTTTTCAACCACATCCTGAATTTCTTCAATTGTCGGGGTGTGCCCTTCGGGGCATGATTCTTCCAGAATCTGGATTACCTGGGCGCTTAACCCTTCGGCAATGGAACGATCACGTCCTCCGACGGCCACCGCTGCCCGATAAATGGCGTTGGTGATCCGTTCAGGGGTAAAGGGCACTACTGCCCCGCTGCGTTTGATGACCTGAGTGATTTTTGCCATGTATTAATTATAGTGATCTTGTCAAAATGTTGAACCTATTCCGGTTTCTTTTCGGATCGGTTGCCTGGCTCAACAATAACTTTGGGGGGTTGGCTTGTTCCTGGGGCCGCGGATTCAGTTAACGCCTGTTCAATGGCGCCGTCTTCCACGGCCTGAACTGTTGCCCTTCGGCTTTCCTTTGTTACAGTGACGGTGGGTGTGGGCGCCTTTTCCACATGCTCTGTGTCACCCAGCACCTGATCGACTGCGCTGGGCGGGGCTTCGTCTTTTTGTTTTTGGTTAATGATATCAGGGAAGGTTTCTGGCTGGATCCACCCTCTTTCAATGGCGTGGGCGGCAATTGCCTGGGTATCATCTGCAAGAATCAGGGTGCTTCCCGCTTTTACCACCTGTTTTGCCAGCTCCCGGATGGCCTCGGGTCGGTCGAGGTTGGTGGATACATTACGAATATACACCGCCATGATTCGGTCAGCAAAATTCTTCACCACTTCGGCGTAGATTTCTGGATCCTCCTGGGCGCTGTCGCCGATTAGAATGAAGGGCAGATTTGGGAAGTAGTTGAGAAAACGCCGGACCGCGCCCAGTTTATAATCACGGTTTTTAACCGGCAGAATCTCATCTTCAGTGATACCCCAGTCACGCAATTGCAGCACTGGTCCAACAGGAATCTGGTGGAGGTGAAAGAATTCAACCAGTAGATCATAAAGGTTCCACGGGCTTGATGATAGATAGAAAAGTGGATTGTTGCTTTTGCCATCTCCACCATGATGAAGAGCGCGATAGAGACCGGCAACGCCGGGAAAGGGTAAACGGCTGTAGGCATTGCTGAGAAATACATTGCGAGCCATGCGAAGCAGATGAGCTGCATCGGACTTGATCACAGTATCGTCAATGTCACTGATGACCACATATTTGGCGGTGGGCGGCGGCACCAGTATTTCACCTTTGGCTGTGACCGGTGTACCCGTAGGCGAAGGGGGATCGACCAGCGTCAGGTGAACATCGTGCCATAGTTTCCGTTCATCCAGGGGTGCATCCAGGTGAAAGGCAACTTCAAAGAACCCCTCTTCGTCCGCCTGAACCTCAATTTCCGTTTCGCCGTAGCGCGCCAGCACCCTGGCATGGGGTATCTCATCGCTTTCAAAACGTTTGTACATGTTGACCAGATTGTCCCACAGGTCATCATTGGTGGTTGCCGGACGGATGCCCTCATCCTCAAGTACCCGACCTTTCATGTACAGGCGGTGACCCTGGCCCCAGCCCCGATAGGGGATGATCTTGATTGGATCCTGATTGTTGAATAAATCAGCCAGGCGGTACTTGATGCGGTCGAACTCGTCCTCGACCTCTGAGATCCCCTTTTTTGTCAACCTGACAAGCGCTTCTCTCCATGTGGCCATATTTCCCCCGAAATTGATTATTGAAATTGTCAAGAAAAGTATATCGGATTTGGATGTTACGTCAAGGATGGCTTATGGATTGACCCGAAATGTGTAGCATGACGTTGGGTCATCCGGTTTCAACATGGTGAGCATAATTGGCTCACTGCCCAGCAAGGTTGACAACAAGCGAAAATCCAGATTGATCAGTATTGGGTGTGCATTCATCAAGGCGGCGTGTGGGCTGGCATCAATGATAATCTCTGCACCATCCGGGCGGGCTTCCCAGCGGGCATGATAACCGATTTGATTGAGCACGGTTATGGTTCTGGTCAGGCGAACCGTGGGTGAACTGGGGGCATGATAGTCGCCTATCATTTGGCGTGCCAGGTGGGCCAGAATTTGGTCGGTCTGTCCTTCGGAAAAAGCCTGTTCCTCAATCAATGATAAAAAGGCTTTTAGCAAAGTATTGGTTTGTTTACCGCGGCTGGAATGGCTAACGTAGTAATTGTAGGTTTTTCTTCCCCTGCCGGTTTGCTCTCTTCTTTTGACCGGAACGACAATACCATTTTTCACCAGTGGATCCAAATGGTACTGGATATCGGCTTTGGTAAGCGATAACGCCTGT
Source organism: Levilinea sp. (assembly GCA_034429695.1). Lineage (GTDB taxonomy): Bacteria > Chloroflexota > Anaerolineae > Anaerolineales > Anaerolineaceae > DAOUGC01. Next base: position 3,390 of record DAOUGC010000164.1, on the reverse strand, counting down.
GCCAGCTCTTTGAGGGTTGCGGGCTGATGTTTAATCAGGTGGGTGAGGATGGTATCGGTCAGCGAGGTCATGTTAATTAACCAAAATATTTTTGTTTTATTATAACTTGACTTCATCGGTGTGAATGATACAATTTCATCAGGGCATAGATTAATGGAAGGGATGATGAATGCAACCCGAATCGATTAATACTCCAGGTTACGAGATCAATCCAGCATTGCAAGGGCAGGTGGCAATTACCACCATTGATCGTATTTACAACTGGTCAAGAAAGAACTCGCTGTGGCCTTTGATGTTTGGGTTGGCTTGCTGTGCAATCGAAATGATCGCCACTGCAGCCAGCCGTTATGACTTCTCCCGCTTTGGAATGGAGGTCATGCGGCCCAGTCCGCGGCAGGCTGACGTCATGATCGTCTCAGGCACGGTGACGAAGAAGATGGTGCCGCAGATCGTGCGCCTGTACAATCAAATGCCGGAACCGCGTTATGTGATTGCCATGGGCGCATGTGCATCATCCGGGGGACCCTTCAAGGAGGGCTACAACGTGGTCTCAGGCATTGACCGATATTTACCGGTGGATGTGTACATCCCAGGGTGTCCTCCCACACCCCAGGCATTGCTGAATGGTTTGATTGCCCTGCAGAAGAAGATCGAGACTGAGTCGCTCAAGGAGGTGCGCTGGTATCGCAAGGAACCCAGCCAGCCTATTCCAGTTCCCATTTTGGGACCCGATTTGATCGATCCACGCAAAACCGGGTTGATCCGTCAGGCAAGCCAGATGAGTGCAGTTGATGATGGGAGCGTCATCAGGGATGCACCGGATGGCAGCGCCGGAGGTGAAGCATGACCAACATGCAGACCAGAACCACCCTCCAGGATGTGCTTGCCCGTTTTGGGGAGCAAGTTCAGTCCGACACCAGGGCAGGATATTCAGGCCAGGTGGTTGACAGTGAAATTCTCCATGTTTTTGCTGCTGTTGTTCGGGATGAGCTTGGGTATGATTACCTCTCCTCCGTCACCGGTGTGGATTATCTGGCGGAAGGCTTCATGGAGGTGGTTTACCACGTATATAAAACCACCGGCGGGCCTGCGCTGATCTATAAATCACGCACCAGCCGCGATAATCCAGTGCTTCCCTCTCTGGTCGATCTGTATCCGGGGGCTGATTTTCAGGAACGTGAGATCTGGGACCTGTTTGGCATTCGTTTTGAGGGCCACCCGGATTTGCGGCGGATTCTGTTGTGGGAAGGTTTTGGGGGGCATCCATTACGCAAGGATTGGAAAGAGCCTTATTTCGAGGAAGAAGTAAAGCCTTTTAAATCACGCTGGCCGGACGGAAAGGTGCAACGGGCTGAGGAAGTGAACCCGTTTGGCAACAATGTTCAGTATCCGCCAGCTTTTGACCCTGATCAGTGGGACCCCGAAAGTGATGAAGCGCTATACGCCACGCTGACCCGCATTAAAGAAACGCTTGACCCGGAACTGCACACGGATCAAATGATCGTGAATATGGGGCCCCAGCATCCCTCCACGCATGGGGTGTTCCGCATGGTGGTGCTGCTGGAAGGCGAACGGGTGCTGGCATTAAAGCCGGTGATGGGGTATCTGCACCGCAATCATGAAAAGATCGGGGAACGAAACACTTATTTAGGGAATATTCCTTTCACCGACCGGCTGGATTACATTTCATCAATGAGTAATAACTTTGGGTATGTACTGGCAGTGGAAAAATTGATGAACCTGCAGCCGACGGAACGGGCTGATTACATCAGAGTGATGATGGCTGAATTGACGCGTATAGTCAATCATCTGATTGCCGTCGGGTTCCTGTTGAACGATCTGGGTGCGTTTTTTACGCCAGCCCTGTATGGGATAGAAGAACGTGAGTTGATACTGGATGTATTTGAAGCGGTAACCGGCTCACGGATGATGTGCAACTATTTCCGGTTTGGCGGGGTTGCGCGGGATGTTGCACCAGAGCACATGGCAAAAATCCACGAACTCGTATTCGAGCGCCTGCCACGCAAGATCGATGAGATCGACCGTTATTTGAGCGGTAATGAGATTGTGCGTGTGCGATCGGAAGGTGTGGGGGTGCTGACCCCGGAACAGGCGATTGCGCTATCCGCTGCTGGACCCATCCTGCGCGCATCGGGTGTGCCATATGATGTGCGTCGAGCGGATCCATACAGCATCTACGAACGGTTGGACTTTGACATCCCTGTAGGATTGCATGGTGATATTTATGACCGCTACAAAGTTCGCATAGATGAAATGCGGGAGAGCCTGAAGATCCTCAAGCAGGTGTTGCGCGATATGCCCGCCGGGGATATTCTGGCAGGCAAACCGGCCTATCAAGTCAGAGTACCCGCCGGAGAAGCATACGGAAGAGTGGAAGGCCCCAAGGGCGAACTCGGTTTTTATGTGGTGTCCAATGGCAAACCCAATCCCTATCGTTATCACGTTCGGGCGCCATCCTTCATCAACTTAACCAGTCTGCCGGTCATGGCAGAACGCGGCAAGGTGGGTGATATCGTCGGAATTCTGGGTGCGATCGACATTGTGCTTGGCGAAGTGGATCGTTAGGACGGAGAGAAACATGAATGGAATGGGTGTACTTCGTGGGATGTGGATTGCTTTCAAGCATTTTGCCACCACATACCTGGAAGATTTGAAATGGGGAAAGCGTCGTTACGGAACCAGTGAAGGCATTGATATGCGCCGCAGCGGCGATGCCGAGGGTATTTTTACCATCCAGTATCCTGAAGAAAAAATGCCGGTGCCTGAGGAGTTCCGCTATATTCCGTTTCTGGTTTATGAAGTGGGACCCAATGGCGAGCAGATTGACCGTTGCACCTCATGCGGTATTTGCGCAAAGGTATGCCCACCGCAGTGCATCTGGATCGAGCGTTCGAACGACCCTGTCACAGGCAAGCCGATTCCCGCCCCAAAAGAGTTTTACATTGATATTGATGTATGCATGAATTGCGGCCTGTGTGCTGAATTCTGTCCATTTGATGCGATCAAAATGGATCACGATTACGAAATAGCTGATTACGATAGAACCACGGCGCATGTTTATAACAAAGCCAGGTTGTCCAAACCGGCTTCATATTATGCCAGTATCAGGCCCACCAATTACCAGGCAGAGGAATTGGAACGGGCTGAAAAAGAGGCGGCCAAAGCTGCGCGAAGCGCCGGACCTCAAGCTGGAACGGCTGCCTGATCCTGGAGAAATTAGGGTATACTTTGCCCAATGTATAATTCTGATACTGAAACATTGTTCCCCATGCGGGTGATTCCCAGCCTGGGAAGTCTTCGTGGAGAAACCTGGCAGCAGGCCATCAGGCAGGCTTCATCTGAACACTCCGGATATCCTGAACAACTTGG
>DAOUGC010000163.1:0-3338 GCA_034429695.1 Levilinea sp. | reverse complement strand
GGTGAAGCATGAAAACTGGACGCGTGATTTTTCTAAACGGAACGTCGAGCGCAGGCAAAACCAGCATTGCTGCTGCTTTGCAGGAGCGGCTGAAAGAACCGTACATGGTTCTCTCGCTTGATAATTTCTTTCACCTCTACCCGGAAAGATTTTTAAATCCAACCAATCAGGCGGAGGTGGATGTTCTTATGAGCCTGGCTTCTGGCATTATTTCCGGTTTGCATGCGTGCGTTGCGGTTCTGGCGCGGGCAGGGAATAACATTGTGGTTGACCATGTTCTGGAGGAAAGGGCGTGGTTGCAGGAGTGTGTTGAGCGCTGGCAGGATCTGGACGTGCTTTTTGTGGGCGTTAGATGTCCATTGGAGATCGCAGAGCAACGGGAAAAAGACAGGGGCGACCGGCAAATTGGCCTCGCCCGCTATCAATTTGATCGGGTGCACGCTCACGGGGTTTATGATGTTGAGCTGGATACTTCGGTGCTAAGCATTGAGGAATGTGTGGCAGGAATCATCAAGGCGCTCGATGACAGCCATCAACCATCTGCCTTTCAAAAATTGGCAGCAGGTTTATTTTAGATGCCGGGGACCCTCCCAACCTGAAGCGGGTTAAGTCCGCCAATGCGAGCCGCCGTTATAGTCTGCCGTTGCCCTCACGGCCAGCGTTGCCATTTTACGCAAAATGTTTCCAATGGCCCTCTGAGATGACCTCAATACGACCGTCCGCCATTTTGATGGCGGTCTGGTCATCCATGGCATAAGAAGGGATGCCCATGCCGGCGGCCCATCTTTCTGCATTGGCCATGCGATTATGCGGCAGTTCGGGGTGATCGAGGTGCGGGAAGATGGAGAAATCGACCATGCCCAGCGTCTGGTCGCCGCCGGAGGGAGGTTTCCAGCCGACAAAATCCTCGCCAATGCGGGGAGTCATCACCATGCTGCCAGCGCTTAACCCAACATAGACCGCCTTGAGCGACGGCAACATGCGCGCCAGCCCGGATTGCTGCATCCAGTAATGCAGATACATCGGGTCGCCGCCATTTACCAACAATACGTCAATCTGCTCAACCATGGGAACCCAGATCTCTGACGGGATGCTTGGCAGCGCGGTGAGCTCCAACACGCCAAGCGAGTTCCAGCCAAGTTCGCACATGGGGGTTTGCGGTTCCTGCCCGCTGATGAAGCGCCACGCCGCCACAGGGCCAGCCATGGGGTGTGCGTACGAAGCCGTGGGTATGCACAACGCGCTGCATTCGGCGATCGGTTTGCCCAGCAGGTCAATCAGGGCGGTGCGGATGCTGTTGTTGGTGATGCCGGCTGAAGTGAGCAGTAATTTCATGATTTTCCTCCCCGTGCCTGTACTTTTGAGGTATTCACCCTGACGGCTTCGCGGATGAGGGTTGATAAAGCTTCCTCATTAACCGGATCGTCTTTGTGAAAATCAATGGCCCGCACTGTCTTGCTGTCTAGACGTGTGTTGAAGAGCCCGTCCGCATCCTTCATCTGAACGCCTTTGGGGAAGGTCAGCCTGACCGCATTTTTAAGCACGTCAGCCACACACAGGATGCCTGCATTTGACCAGACGGGGACACCCATTGGGTTGGAAGGCTTTTTCCATTTCACTTCTTCCATAATGCCAGGGTCGGCTGCCGTGATCAGGGAACGCAACTGTGTCAATCTTGTGCCGCGCCAGTCAGGGTGCGCCGCAATGATGGCATCGATCTGTTGGGACGCTGAAACATCTTGCGAAGAAAGAGGTGTACTCGCTTTCATACTTAATCTCCCGCCTGTTTTCCCTGCCCAAACCGATGATGCGTTTGCAAAATGACTCACTTCAATCCCACATGCGCGAGGATTTGATCCACCACAGCGACCAGCGGATGTGTCGCGTCTATGACGATGCCGGGGGGCAGGCCCTCCCTGGTGGCATGCAAGCGCAAAATCAGTTCCCGCTCACCCGGGTTCCTGCCCCAGTCATCATCAGTGCGATTGTCAAGCCGTTGATTGAGTGTGTCCACATCCACGTCCAGGATGAAGACCCGGTCAAACACATCAATGAACTCGTTGAAATTGCGGGAACCGCCGCAAAAGAAGGTGACTTCGTCGTCCTGATTGGCAGCCAGCCGCTTTACTTTTTCCACGTCCCAATGGTTGCCCGCATGCCTGCTTTCAGGGGATGGATAAGAGATGAGCGGCTCACCGGTCAGCGGGTTTGTGTTCCGGCGCAGGTCGCGATCGCCATTGAGGGCGGCATAACCGCGCCGGCGCAGCTCGTGGCACACCGAGGTCTTGCCGGTTCCCGAGACGCCGTCGATTAGATAATTGCGTTTGCCCATGCTTCTTTTCCTGTCATCCTTAACATTTTCACGGGATGATTGGATAATTAAGACCCAACCTGTTGATTTTTATTATAACGATGAATGGAATCGTGGTCAAAACGGAGGGTGTTGCACCGGAAACCGTTTTGTCCCTTTCATTTACTCAATAAAGTTGTATGCTGTAATCAGGAAACGGTGTGATCATGGATGATGATTATCAGATAATCAATCAGCAGTACTTGAAATCCGCTGGCGATTCCACCAGCTTGTTCCGGGTTATCCTGTCGGTCGCCGAACGGATCGGCATGGACGCAGCACTGGCTTGTCTGGAGCAATGCGTGACAGCCAAACGACTGGCATGGTTGAAAAACCACCCTGACATCATTGATACGGGCAATGATCCAGTATCTGAAGCCTATCGGCTGTTTTATGAAGTTTATCTGGGAGTCTCAATACCAGGAGATGGTGAAATCGTCGAAAAGACCGACCACAAAATGGTCACACGGTGGTGGAATCATTGCCCCACGCTGGATGCCTGCATGCAACTGGGTCTGGATACCCGCGAGATTTGCCAAAAAGTTTATCATCAGCCGGTACAGGCATTTATGTCAAAAATTCATCCAGATCTCCGGTTTGACCGGAACTATGCGTGTTTGCGACCCCATACCGATTTCTGCGAGGAAATCATCTCTTTGGCGGATGAGCAAACCCATGCGAAAGGCGAACCCGGTGAAACCAATCCTGCCTGAATCTCAGGAAGGGCTGTCATGATTCTGCCCCAAAAGCGCGACCCGCGTTTTATCACCATCCGGCGCGGTGGAACCCTCACCGATGCGGATCACCGCTGGCTGGCGCTGTGGGCTGCCTTGTGCGCTGAGCATGTGCTGCATCACTTTGAGGCGGTTCAGCCGCATGACCCGCGTCCGCGGCATGCCATCCATCAGGCGCGGGCATGGGTGCGCGGTGAGGTTGCCATGCAGGTGGCGCGCACCGCGGCTGGCCATGCCAACGCTGCCGCCAGGGA
>DAOUGC010000162.1:0-22350 GCA_034429695.1 Levilinea sp. | reverse complement strand
CTGCCCCGCCCGTTGCCAAAGCCGGTCAAGATTCAAGATGTGTTTCGTTCACCCACCGAACGAGGGTTGCTGTTCGTGGCTGCGGTGCTTACCCTGATCAGTTTTATTACCATGTTGGTCAGCTAATCAGTCAGTGGAGGCCGGCGCGATGGAGTGAGATGCTGCGGCAGATTGGTCCGCATGTACCAGTACCAACCCCCCAGACAACCCAACCCCACACCGGCAAGTGATACCAACAGTCCGCCCAGCACCCTGAGTGAAGTGGCATTCGGATCACTGGCAGGGAACACCAGGCTGTACACGATGAACCCAAGCAGACCGCCGCTCACCGCCAGCAGGCTCCACCGCACGCCCCAGCGCATTGATATTCTCCGCCAAACCAGGAAGTAAATCCATACAGCACTGCCCCAGATGATGATCATGGAGAGCAACCACCGCCCGGTCAGCAAGCCGGCTGATGGCGTTCCGCCGATCTGGGTATCCGTCTCGGGTGTGCTGGTAATCTGAGGAGGTGTGGCGGTGGGTTCAGGCGTTTCGGTAATGGACAGGGTTGGCGCAATCTGGGTAACGCCCGCGGCTTCGTTGCGCGGAATATCCAGTTGCAAAATGTCCGATAGTTGTGCCGGGTCGGCTGCCGCACGGATTTCAAGCAAACCTGCCGTGGCGATCTGGAAGCTTGCCCTGGCCACACCCTGTGTGGTGACTGTATCAAACTGGGTGGTGGTACTGCCCTCATCAGAACCAGTTTCAAAGTAGAAACGAACCACCGTCCCATCGGGAACCGGATTGCGATTGTGATCATAAATCACACCCGTTTTGACCGGGATGATGTCGCCGATCCTGAAGGTGACCGGAGGTTGCGGAGAAGCTTCGGGGGTAAGCGTCTCCAAGGGTGTCTCACCTTCCACCGGGGGAATGTCAATCATCAAGGGGATGATCTGGGTGGGTTCTGGAGCGGTAATATTGATCAAATCATATCCGAGCGCAGGCACTGAAATGGGCGGCGCGCCCACCGGCACGCTCTCCTGGAACAACAACCGTGCTGCAGTATCCAGGAACGGTTGTGACCGGCTGTAGATGCCGTAGTAAGCGGTTAATTTTGAGATATCGGTGGCGTCCAGAAAGTAGGGTGCATCCACCGCAAAAACAATCAGGTTCTTATTGCGAACCATATCCGGACGTTCGGCAAGCAAGCGTTGCAAAGCCAGCGAAGCCGAGCGTTCATTGGATACCTTGCCCATCACAAACACCACCCAGTCCGCCGATCTCAGGTCGTTTTCAAAGCGTTTGAGGGTGGTATCATCGTTGATCTCATGATTAAGGTAGGTGGAAAGATCGATGAACGAATAAGAACTCAGGTTATAGTCATACACCTGTCCATCGGCGTCCGGCCCATACAGCCGTAACACCGTCTTTTGCAATCCATCCACTGCCAGGCTGGACTCCAATATACAGGTGGAACATTGCCGGCTTTCCACCTGATCGGTGAAGAAGATGATGCGTTCCGCCTGCCCTGGTGGCCGCGGCAGCGCATCGCTTAACTCAGCCTGTGCGGGACTCAACAACGTGGCTGATTCCTGGGCAGTGGCGAAGGTGACGCCCAGCGATGTGCCAACCATGTTCAGGCCCACCGGCTGGGGCATGACGGCCGATTGAGTGAAAGAACCGTACAGCTTGTATTTCAATGCCAGAATGCGCTCCACCGACACATCCACCCGTTGGGCAAAAGCAGGGTCTTCGCGATACTTCTGTGCGAAAAACTCCAGCGTACGCAGGATGGTGGTGTGATTATCCGGATCGTTGGAAGAGACAATGTTGCCGGCAAAGAGCAGGTCGTTGCCAGCCAGAAAGGCGTTGCGTGCGATCTGGCGGGCGTCAAAAACCTCACCCGACGGACTGTAAAAATTACGGACAGCGGGGCTGCCCAGATCGTCACTCACCACCAGCCCCCCGGTCTGCCGCCAACCGGAAAATTCCGGCAATGACATGATTTGTTCCAACGCAGCCTGGTCAAAACTCACCGGACGGGTGGTGGCGCGGATATTGCCCTGCAGACCCTGGTAACGGATATGCGAAACAAGCAAACCATCTGTGGTGGAGAGCGGGTCGGTGCTGTTACCCGTGATGGAGAAAAATGGCGCCAGTTCTATTTGCTTTAGCTGCTCCAGTGATTTCCGCACCGTCGCCACTTCCTCTTCCGGTTGACGGTCTGAGCTGCCCCTGCCGGGGAAGTGCTTGGCAATCACGGCAATGCGGCCTTCACTGCCGGTATGAATACCGGTGATATAACTTTTGCCCAGTTCCCCCACCCAGTAGGGGTCACCGCCAAAGGTCTGCGTACCCAGGTCTTCACCTGTGCCAGCATACATCACTTCAAGCACATCCAGTGAAGGACCAAACACGAGATTGAACCCCAGGGCTGACAACTCCCTGCCCAGGGTTTCGCCCACCTGTTGAGACAATGTCGTATCCCAGGTGGCTCCAATGGCCATCTGGCTGGGTAGCGGGGTCAGGCCAGACAGGATCTGATCACCCCCTGCGCCGTCACCATCCTGCGATATGCCGATCATTAATGGGATGTATTGCGGGTCTGTGAGGCCGGGGTTATTGGGTTCGCTCAGGCTCAGTTGAGATCGCTGCCATGCCAGGTTTTGCAGGGATGAATTCAATTCATAGATTCCCTGAATGGTCCCTTCAGGGCCAATGAAATTATCATTCCCGGCCAGCAACACCACCCCACCCACGTGATGATTAACAACCAGGTCGTAAATCGCCGATTCACTGCTCACATCACGACCTTTAAAAGTGACCAGGAATAACTGCCCAACCTTTTCCTCGGGTGTCATGCGGGCAAGCATTTGAGCCGCCTTGACGTGAGGGTCATCCTCCTGTGCCAACGGAGCAGCAAAAGCAGATACGGGTGCGCCAGCCATGTTGATGAATATCACCAGGGCAAGCAACCAGCGCATTAGTGTAACCATCCGCTTCATTCGATGCCCACCTCTGGAAGAAGTTGGCTTGGATATTTCGCGCATATTTCCTGATGCACTTCCGGCTGAATGTTGCCGCCTGTCAGCACCACCAGCGCAGGGCGTTCAGCCACCCGGTTGGTCAACACTGCTGCCAGTGCAACCGCCGCCGACCCTTCGATCTTTTCTCCATACCGGTGCCATGCTGTTGCGATGGCTCTGGCAATATCCTCCTCACTCACCAATACGAACCCATCCACCAGTGAACGCGTCAGGGGAATGGTGATCGAATCATCCTCCACCTCGCCGCTCAACCCATCCGCCAGACTATCGCTCTCCACCACCTGATGCTGATCACCGTGGGTGTACAGCGTATGCAAAAATGCTGAGGCTTCGGATTGAGATGCAACCAAATTCATATGCCCGGGATGTCGTTTAAGCGCCTCGCCCATGCCCGCCGCCAGTCCGCCCCCACCAGCCGGAACGACACATACCAGCGGCTTGCGCCGTGAGCGCAACTGCTTGAGGATCTCAAGCCCAATGGTTCCCTGACCTGCCACCACCTGGGCGTCATTGTAGGGGGAAACATAGGCTGCTTTTTGTTCGCGGGCATATTCGCGCGCGGCATGTTCAGCCTGGGCGTATCCGCCTTCCACCAGCACCACCTGCGCGCCAAGTTCCTGCATGGCTTCCAGCTTGCACGGAATGACATGGTCAGAAGCAAAGACCACCACCGGAACCCCCACCTGCTGGCCTGCCATGGCCACACCCTGCCCGTGGTTTCCCGCCGAAGCGGTCACCAGTCCGTTTTCCAGTTCCCATTCAGCCAGGGTGAGCGCCTTGTTAAGGGCGCCGCGTGCTTTAAAGGAACCTGTCACCTGATGGTTTTCCCATTTCAGGTACAGGTCCAGTTCAGGATCATACGTCAGGGGGGTAACCCTGACCATGCCTTTCAAACGTTTGACGGCTTCATCCAACCATGTGTCTGGGATCATTACGCCTGCTCCAGCACCTGGCATGCCAGCCGTGGGTCATCGGTGAATATCCCCCCCACCCTGAGCCGCTTCAATCGTTTCATCTCGTTGATGTCATTTACAGTCCATACGTGCACCCTGCGTCCCCACGATTTCTGCCTGTCCATGAACTCCGTGTCCACTTCGGTAAAATATGGGTGCACTACACATGGCGACACCTTGCGCAGCCAACGGGAACGCGCCAGCCAGCCGGAAACGCCGGGCAGCGCCAGCAGCGCGCCGGGGATCTCCGGCGCAAGTTTGCGTGCATTGAGGATGTTGCGCGGGCTGAATGACGAGAACAGAACCGAATCTTCCAGGTGATAGACGCGCACCAGTTCAACCACTTTTTCCACCAGGTTGTCACGCGGGCTGGAATAATTGGTCAATTCTACATTAATGTACAGGCGGTCGCCAATGGTTTTGAACACTTCTTCGAGCGTCGGTATCTGTTCACCGGCAAATTGGGAATCAAACCAGCCGCCAGCGTCCAGCAGTTTTAAATGCTTGAGGGGGATTTCCCTGGCTTTGCCCTTGCCGTTGGTGGTGCGATTAACAGTTGCGTCGTGCAGGACAATTACATGACCATCGGCGCATAATTTGGCATCCAGCTCAATGCCGTGAGCGCCGTGTTCAACCGCCATTTGAAATGCGGCCAGGGTGTTTTCTGGAGCGTGTGCCGATGCGCCGCGATGGGCAAAGATGGTGTAAGCAGGCAGTTTTGAAAGCATTTCCATCCCATCACAATTCCACAAAGTATGATGCGCATGCCTGGTCAATCATCTCCCGCGACATGGAAGGCTCCTGGGAGAGATAACGGGCGATGTCAATGATCTGGTCGCATAGATCACGCGGGTGCGAAGCACGCAACTTGCGATTGCGCTTGATATACCACTCCTGCAACAGGTAAGCCAACCCCTGATCGCTGTAAGGAATGCCCTTGGCTGACGCAACCCGCCGGAAGATCTCGCGATACTCCTCGTAGGTTGGGTCATTAATATCGATCTTGTGCCGCAACCGGCGCAGGAAGGCTTCATCAACCAGATCTTTGGGAGGCAGATTGGTGGAGAACATCACCAGCACGTCAAATGGAACCTCCACTTTGCGTCCGGTGTGCAGGGTAAGGTAATCAATGCGGGCTTCCAACGGTACAATCCAGCGGTTCAACAGATCGCGCGGACGCACCTGCTGACGGCCAAAGTCATCAATCAACAGGATGCCCCCGTTGGCTTTCACCTGGAACGGTGCTTCGTAGAACTTGTGAACGTCATCAAAAACAAGGTCCAACCCGGCCAGGGTCAACTCGCCACCGACCATGATGAACGGTCTGCGGATCTTGACCCAGCGCGGATCGCGCCGCAACCCGGTACGCAGTGTACCCGTCCCCGAAGGCGCGGCTTCTTCATCCGGCGCGAGCTGATGGTTGAGCGAATCATACAGTTTGACCACCTGCCCATCCACGTAAATGGAATAGGGGATGTACATGTACTGGGTGAGGATCAAATTGCCGACTGCCTTGGCAATGGTGGTTTTGCCGTCTCCGGGCGGGCCATACATGAATATGGACGTGCCGGAATTAATTGCCGGGCCCAGTTTCTGGAAGGTCTTTTCAGACAGCACAACCGTGTTCAGCACCTGACGCATCAATCGGCTGGTTACCTGCATGCGGCTGCGGCTCTGTTTGCGAATGGAGTCGTTATACACGGTCAAAGGTACAGGCGCAGGGCCGGCGTACTGGTTGCGATCCAGCGCTTCACGCGCGCGCATGATCCCTGCACCGGTAATGGCGTACTGATATGAACCTTCACCCAGCCCCATCTGCGATGACCGGATCTCCAGCAGTTTCTCGCGCTTGAGCGACTCCAGCACCTGATCCACAACCCCTGAAAAAGGCAATGCCACTTCTTCGGCAATGCGGAAACCGGTCAGGTATCCCTGAAAGTACATCAGCTTTAAGATGTGATCCTGCAGCCAAAGGAACGATAAACCGGTATCGTCCACGCTGTGAACCGGCGGGGGGACAAATCCGGCGTTTGAGGCAGGGTTGGCTGGTCTGGATGCTGGATTACTGGTCATGCTTCCACCTCCATGAAAAGGGGCATTTCTCGGCAGGTTCATTATAGCGCAAAATAAAACCGGAACATCCGCAGGGAACCATCTTACAATTTCATCATGTATCAGAAGCACTCCGGCGGGTATAATCACCCGCATGAATCTCACCGTCCTCATTCCTGTCTATAACGAAGAAGACACCGTCCAGGAAATTGTCAGGCGGGTCATTGCCACTCAACTGGCATATGAGATCCTGATCGTTGACGACGGTTCCACCGATGGAACCCGCACCATGCTGGCAGAAATGAACGGCAGGGATGGGGTGCGCGTGGTTTGCCATGAGCGAAACATGGGCAAGGGCGCAGCAGTGCGCACCGGCATCCGTCAGGCTTGTGGCGATGTCATCATCATCCAGGATGCTGATCTGGAATATGATCCATGCGAGTACCCAAAGTTGCTGGCGCCCATGCAGGCAGGCACAGCCGATATCATCTATGGTTCACGTTTCCTGGGTGAAAGCCAGCGCCCCATCCTTTTCTGGAACATGGTTGCAAACCGCATCCTGACCTTCATCACCAATATCCTTTACAACAATTTCCTTTCAGACATGGAAACCGGGTACAAGGTCTTCCGCCGCGATATGGTGGCAGACATCCCCCTGCACGCCCACGGGTTTGAGTTTGAACCGGAATTCACCGCCAAAGTGCTAAAACGCAAATTCCGCATTCACGAAGTGCCCATTGACTTTAACCCCCGCGATTACACCCAGGGCAAGAAAATTAAAGTAAAAGACGGCTTTGTCGCCGTCTGGACCTTGCTGAAATATCGGTTTATGGACTAGCGCGGCTGGTTTCTCACAGGCTCAATCAGGTTGACCCGATGGTTTGAGATCGCGGATGTTCAACTGAAAACCACCGTTGTAGTCATTGCGTTCAAAGCAGTACAGAACATCCACCGCGGTCGGCATCTGATTGGCCCAGTGCCCCTGCCTGAAGGCGATCCCATCAAACATCCCACCACCTGCGGATAATGATAACCGCAGGTGATTGCTTTCCTTGCCCACCGTCTTGTATCGCACCACCCTGCAATTGCGCGACACAAACACCGCCGCGGGATTGTCCAAACCGGTGGGTTCCAGTTTTTCAATCCACTGGATCACCTGATCGCCGTAACGCAGGGTATCCAACGGGATTTCCATGTCGGCATACAACGTCGGGCATAAATCGCGATTCTCCAGTTCACGCTGGGCGATCTCGCGCAACCGTCTTTCCAGTTCCGGCAAATTCTGATGGGTCACGGTAAAACCGGCGGCCATCGAATGTCCACCGTGGCGCACCAGTAAATCGGCGCACTTATCCAGTGCATGCGTGATGTGAAACTCAGGAATACTGCGGCATGAAGCCCTCACCGTGTCAGGTCCAACATACCCCACAATGGAAGGCCGATAATAGGTCTCGGTGAGGCGTGAAGCCACCAGCCCAATGATGCCCATGTGGAATTCAGGATTGAAAGCCATGAGGATCAAATTGTTGCTTTCGCCTGCCATTTGCGCTTCGGCAATAGCCTGCATGGCCTGTGTCTGCCGCTGGCGTTCGCGATTCTGCTGATCCAGTTCCATGGCAAGCTGCCCGGAAAGCATGCTATCGCGGCAGGTGAGCAGGTCCAGGGCTGCCTGCGGCGAAGCCAGTCGCCCGGCGGCATTCAGGCGCGGACCCAACAAGAAGCCGATGTCTCGCGTTGTGGCACGGGTCAGGTTCAACTCCGCCACGCCAGCCAGCGAGAACAGCCCCTGCCGGTTGCAGGATTGCAACTGACGCAACCCCATCCGCACCAGACTGCGGTTTTCCCCCACCAATGGAACAACATCTGCCACGGTCCCCACTGCCACCAGATCCAGATATTCCTCCAGATCACTTTCTGGCATCCCGATCTTGCGGGTAAGCGCCTCGCACACCTTGTAGGAGATGCCCACGCCGGCCAGGTTCTTCTCCGGATATTCACACCCCTGCTGTTTCGGACAAATCACCGCAACACATTCCGGCAATATCTCACGCGGCTCATGGTGATCGGTAATGATGATATCCATGCCCAGTTCAGCGGCATGAGCTGCTTCGGCAGGCGAACGGATGCCACAATCCACGGTTACGATCAAGCTGGTGCCATTTTGGTGCAGTATATCAATGGCTTCGTTGTTCAGTCCGTAGCCTTCTTCAAAACGATTTGGAATGTACCCGTTAACCGCCCCACCCATATGGCGCAAGAATTGAACCAGCAAGGCTGTGGCGGTGACACCATCCACATCATAATCGCCGTACACAGCGATCTTTTCCTGCGCTCGCACTGCCTGCCAGATCCGGTCAACCGCCGCCTGCATGCCTTTCATGAGAAAGGGATCGTGCAGGCTGCCGGAACATTCCAGATAAACTTTGGCAATTTGGGGGTCGAACACTTTCCGATTAAACAGTAACTGTCGCAAGACCTCGGGATACTCAGCCATCACTTCGTTATGATCAACCGGCATTTTCCCGGCAATCACCCAGCGTTTACGCGTTGTTGTTACCATTTAATCCTCATCTGCTCCGAAATAATAACGCGGCAGCCGGTTGGCAAGACCGCAGGTTACTTCATAGTTGATCGTTCCCCAGCGCGCAGCCAGCTCTTCAGCGGTGATGCACTCATCCCCCTGTCGCCCGATCAAAACAACCTCATCACCGGCGGCTGCCCCGGGAACCTGATCCAGTTGCAACATGCACTGATCCATGCACACCGTGCCCACCACTGAAACCCGCCGCCCCCCCACCAGAACAACCTGTTCCATCCCGCGCCTCAAACCATCGGCATAACCAACCGCCAGAGTACCAATGCGTTCTTCTGTGCTGGTACGATAGCGGTGATTATAGCTGATTCCACTGCCAGCCCGCAGCATCCGTACACTGGTCATGCGCCCCTTCCAACTCAGGGCGGGGCGAAAACCATCGGGAAGGGGAGCCTGCGGAGAAGGAGCCAGGCCATACATGGCAATACCACAGCGCACCATGTCATAGCGCCCCGCCGGGTGATAAATATTTCCGGCAGAATTGGCTGCATGTACCAAAGGTGGGCGCAATCCAGCTTCATCCAGTCGTTGCAGAACCTGGTTGAATGCTCCGATCTGCCGGGAGGTCTCATTGACATCCGGTTCATCTGCCCGCGCGAAATGGGTGAAGATGCCCTCCAGGCGCAGACCCGATTGCGCCAGAATGAATTGGCACATGTCAGGTGCATGGTCAGCAAACACCCCCAGGCGGCCCATACCGGTTTCCACTTTCAGGTGTACATTAACCCGCAACCCACTGGCAGCAACCAGGCGCTGCATGATTTCCACCTCGCTGCGGTCAAATACGGTGAGCGAGATGTTTTGCGCAGCGGCTTCACATACCTGCGCCGGTGAAGACCAACCCAGCACCTGTATGGGACATTCCACTCCCCGGTTGCGTAACTGCAGGGCCTCCTCCAACCGGGCGACCCCCAACCAATCAGTCCCGGCTGCCACGGCTGCCATGGCGACCTCATATATCCCATGACCATAAGCGTTTGCCTTGACCACTGCCATCATTTTGACGTCAGAGATTTGCTTCAACCGCTTCAGGTTATTGGTTATGGCGCTGAGATCGATTTCCAACCAGGTGGAACACTCGTGCAAAGACATACGAGTTAGTATATCCCCTGCTCAAATGATCGGCAAGTAAAACAGACCAACCGGAAAAGTCCGGTATAATCGCTTCCATGAGCGGTGAGGCATTTTTTGTTTTGGGGGTATTGATTGTTGCCAGCATCCTGTTAATCAGTGGAAGACTTCGTTCTGACCTGGTGGCGCTGCTGGTGATGGTCGTCCTCGGTCTTAGCAATATCATCACGCGCGATGAAGTTTTTTCGGGTTTTTCCGGCTCAGCGGTGATGACCATTGTTGGCATTTCCATCATTTCCATCGCATTACACCAGACGGGTGTCACCAATCGCCTGGGTGACTTCATGTATCGCATGTCGGTTCGCAGGGGCGGTAACGCGGTTCTGGTGGTCTTGTTTACGTCTGCAGCCCTGTCCTTGTTCATGAATAACATTGCCGCGGTTGGGGTGCTGTTGCCCGCAGTGATGAACCTGACCCGCACCGGGCGCATGCCAGCCTCACGCCTGATGATGCCGCTTGCATACGGCACGGTACTGGGAGGCATGGCAACCCTGTTGACCACTTCCAATATCATTGTCAGCGGTGCATTGGCTGAAGCCGGTTATCACTCTTTTGGCTTGCTCGATTTTTTCCCCATTGGCCTGCCGGTCTTGCTGGGTGGCGCTGTCTACATGGCGGTGGTGGGGCAACGCCTTTTACCCAGTGGTTCCACTGAACAGGCGGACCGTAATCAACAGTTGCGCACCCAGCTCTCCCGAATGTACGGGCTGTACACCAATCTTTCCATGCTGGAGATCCTGCCGGGCAGTCCAATGGCTTCCCGCACCATCTCACAGGGGGCATGGGGGGCGCGTACCGGCATCAACATTCTCGGCTTTATCCGCAATAATCAAAGTTATTTTGCCCCAACCCCAAACGAGTTACTGCTGGTAGGCGACCGCCTGCTGGTTCAAGGTGAACCCAACACTGCGCTCATGGTTGAGCTGGGGGTCAAGCTGGTTTCCAAACCATCCAGTCTCGACGCCGTCACATCTGAAACCGCACCCCTTGCCGAAGTGGTGATCGGGCCGCATTCCAGCCTGATCAGCTCCACTCTGCGTGACTCGGGGTTTCGGGAGCGCTATCACGTGAATGTGCTGGGTTTGTGGCGCGAAAATGAAGCCATTCTGGCTGGCATTCCCGACCTTAAACTGCGCTCCGGCGACGCACTGCTGGTGCAGGGACCGGCGACCAATATTCATCTCCTGAGTGATGCAAAAAACTTGTTCGTCCTTCAGGAAGATCCAGACGCTGTGCTGCGCCCGGGCAAACAAAAATGGGCCATCATCATCACCCTGTTGACGCTGGGTTTTGCCTCGCTGGGTGTGTTGCCGGTCTCCATCGTCGTTTTTACCGGCGCAATCCTGTTGATCCTCAGCGGTTGTCTTTCGATGACCGATATTTATGCCGGCATCGAGTGGAAAGCCATCTTCCTGATCGCCGGTATGTGGACCCTGAGCATTGCCATGCGTACCACCGGTCTGGCGCTGGTTGCCGTGGAAGGATTGATCAATCTACTCGGAGCCTTCCCCCCGCTGGTGATGGCTGCCGCGTTGATCTTTGTCAGTTTCCTGCTGACCCAGGTGATGAGCGGCCAGGTATCGGCACTGGTGATGGCTCCCCTGGCAATCGCAGCCGCAAACCTCACCGGCGCTGATGCCCGCAGCATGGGCATGGCGGTGGCGCTGGGGTGCTCTCTGGCATTTGCCACCCCATTTGGTCATCCCGTCAATGTCATGGTGATGTCCACCGGCGGGTATACTGTTAAAGATTTCTTGCGCGTTGGCGGCCCACTCACGGTGTTATCATTCGTCCTTATTTTGATTGGTTTATCCATCTTCTGGGGTCTGTAATCATTATGAAGCCTGCCGACTTTACCTATGAAGTTATTGCTGTGGACGGCAATGCCCGCGCCGGTGTTTTTCACACTCCTCACGGCGACCTGTTGACGCCGGTTTTTGCACCAGTGGGAACCCAGGCAACGGTCAAATCTGTCATGCCTCCTCAACTGGAGGAACTGGGCGCCAGCCTGGTTTTATCCAACACGTATCATCTCTATTTGCGCCCTGGTGATCAACTGGTGGCAGAGATGGGTGGGCTGCACCAGTTTATGCAGTGGCCGCACCCCATGCTGACCGATTCCGGTGGGTTTCAG
Source organism: Levilinea sp. (assembly GCA_034429695.1). Classification (GTDB taxonomy): domain Bacteria; phylum Chloroflexota; class Anaerolineae; order Anaerolineales; family Anaerolineaceae; genus DAOUGC01. The sequence continues at coordinate 10,455 of DAOUGC010000162.1, read as the reverse complement.
GTTTTCTCCCTGGCGGATATGCGCAAGATCGATGAGGACGGCGCAACCTTTAAAAGCCACATTGACGGCTCCATGCACCGACTGACCCCGGAGAAGTCCATTGCCATTCAGGAAAATCTGGGGGCAGACATCATCATGGCATTTGATGAGTGCGCCCCACCCTATGATTATGATTACAACCTGCGTGCGCTGGAACGAACCCACCGCTGGGCTGAGCGCTGCGTGAATGCCAAAAAGCGCACCGATCAAGCCCTGTTCGGTATTGTACAGGGGGGCATCTTTCCGGAACTGCGGGTTCGCTCGGCTGAATTTATCAGCAGTCTGGATGTTCCCGGCATTGCCATCGGAGGTCTCTCGGTGGGCGAAACCAAATCCGAGATGCACGCCATGCTTGAGGTGGTCAACCCCATCCTCCCTGTCAGTAAACCCCGTTATCTGATGGGGGTTGGCTCGCCGGAGGATCTGATCAACGGTGTACTCCGCGGTGTGGATATTTTTGATTGCGTGCTGCCCACCCGCCTTGCCCGCCATCAGGCTGCCATGACTTCAACCGGACGTCTGAACCTGATGAATGCCGCTTTTGCGCGCGATCCAAACCCCATTGATGATCAGTGTGGATGTTACACCTGCCGTCATTTTACCCGCGCTTACCTGCGCCACTTGATCGTGGCAAAAGAAATCCTGTCAGCCACACTGATATCGATCCACAATCTGTATACGTTGGTGCACTTGATGCAGCAAGCCCGTCAGGCAATCATCGAACAGAGATATACTCAGTTTGCTGCTGACTTCCTTGCCAAATACACATCGCCGCAATCTGGAGCTCAAGACCGGACATCCTGACAAAGAAAAGAGAACGGAAATGACCTTTATTCAATCCATCATCCTTGGCTTCATTCAGGGCATTACCGAATTTCTGCCCATCTCAAGTTCTGCTCACCTGGTGCTGACACCGTATTTCTTTAACTGGAATATTCCCCCTGAGCAGGTGTTTCCGTTTGATGTGCTCGTTCAGTTGGGAACCATCCTGGCGGTCATTGTTTATTTTTGGAATGACCTGTGGGCAATCCTGTCGGGCTGGGTGACCGCTTTGCTCAACAAAAAACCTTTTGAGACCCAAAATGCCCGTATGGGCTGGTATGTCATCCTGGCATCTGTACCGGCGGGGTTGCTGGGTGTCCTGGTTAAAGATCAGGTGGAAGCAGTATTCCACAGCGAAATTTCCACCGCCATTTTCCTGTTCCTCACAGCCGTGTTCCTGTGCGTGGCGGAATGGCTGGGCAAGCGTACCCGCGATATGGAAAAAATAACCTGGCTGGACGCGTTGATCATCGGCATCTTTCAGGGCATCAGCCTGTTGCCAGGGGTTTCACGCTCGGGGGCAACCATCACCGGTGGAATGTTGCGTAATCTCAATCGCAGTGATGCCGCCCGTTTCTCGTTCATCATGTCCGTACCGGTCATGCTGGGCGCGGGTCTGGTTTCCATCCCGGATCTTGTGGAAGTTCCCAACCTGGCGGGGTTCCTGCCGGTGATCCTGACTGGTTTTGTCGTTGCCGCCATTGTGGGCTATCTCGCCATTCGCTGGCTGCTCTCCTTCCTGCGTAGTCGATCTCTTTTCTGGTTCGCTGGTTATTGCGTTTTGCTCGGCACGGTGACCCTTGTTGTGGCGTTTATTCGGTAAAGCCATCCTCACCGGGTTGTTGGTGGTGATCATGGCAGGCGGCTGTACAGAACAACCACCTGCCATCAGCCAGCCAGGTGAGACGTTGATCCTCCGCCGCCCCCCCTCTCTGGAGTGGATGGGCCCCGGTTTTGCCGCCTGCGCCGTGCAGGTGGGGGGATTAAACGTGATTGTGGATGAAGTCACCCCGGACAACACCTCCATTACCGGCGTGAATTTCACCATGATATGGGGGCAACCAGCGGATGCAGAGAGCCTGGCTTACCCCATCACAAATGAAGAACTGGTGTTTGTGGTGCATCCAGATAATCCACAGTCATCACTCACCGCAGAACAATTACACGGACTGTACGCAGGCCGCATCCAGCGTTGGGAGGATCTGGATCCCACCGGCTCATTTGCCGGCGCGGTGAGCCTGCTGGCATACCAGCCGGGGGATGACATTCAACAAAAGGTGGAGACCATTCCAGGCTTTCACGTGGCTGCCCTGCAAACCATTCTGCTTGCCCCCTCCCCATCGGCGGTGGTATCAGAAGTGGCCTCCAATTCGCTGGCGCTGGGTTATATCCCCCGCCGCAGCTTGGATGCAACCGTTAAAGGCATTTCCATCCTGGATGGCGGATTGGAATTAACCAATCAGCCGGTGCTTGCCCTTGCAGGGCAGGAACCGGCTGGAAAAGCAAAGCAATGGCTGGCCTGTCTTCAGAACACCTGGCCGGAAAACTAAAATCATTCCTTCGTGTGATAGTAAGATACATAACTTCCCGTTGGTGCGAACCCCAACCGCTCAGCCAGTTTGCACGATTCGGGATTGGCGGCATCCCAGTTGGGCCGCAAATTCATACCCAGACACTCCAACAAGAGTCTACTGCTCAGGGCTGTTGCCACCCCGCGCTGGCGGTAAGGCTCATCAACAAACACACTTACTTCAATACCCTTGCTGCACACCAGTGAGGAGTACGCCACACCCATGACATTTTCACCATCGCTCATGGTGAACCCCAAACCGCGCTCAACAAAATCGTCTGCGCCATCAAAATCGGACAGATCGAAAAAGCCGTCCGGTTGGGCAGCCATTCGGCTTGCGCTTCCAGCATCGATTGAAACCACGCGATCTTGATATCCGGTCTCCTTCAGGCAATTAATCAGGTGTTCCACTGAAAGGTTGGACGCAGAAAAGGAATAACGTGTAAACCCTTTGAGATGCTCGCCAAAAATCTCTTTTGCCAGATCCACCCAACCGGATGTGGAGGGCATAAGCAGGTTATAACGCGGAAATTCGCGCATCATCTCCCGGCCGCCTGCACTGCTTGCGTCACCGGCAAAGTACCAGAACGGGCCAATCGTGATGCGGTGGGCAGTAGGGTTGGATACATCATCCACAAAAGCCTTGCCCATCTGCCCTTCCACTACGCAATCGATAGAAAAATCAACCCTCTGATGATTGGAAAATGCCCTCGCCAGTTTCAGACGGTTGGCTTTGGTGAGTTCCAGTTCACAGCTCATGCGAATACACACTCCTAAATATCCAGCCCCTCGCGACCCAATATACCGAGAATAATTGACAGTTCACCCCGATGGTGGATTTCATGTTCCAGCACATGCCAGATAATCCATGACAACGGAAGACTTTCTCCCCAGGGAACGATTACTGATCGGGAGCCATCCTCATCGCTCAATGATTGCATATACAGTTCCGTCCGGGCATGGACAGTACCCAGGATGGACTTAAGTTGCTCGATACTGGAAAATTCCTCCAACCGATACTCTGGCCATTGATCAAGCTCCCGATTTACAGCAAATCGGAACCAGCCATCCTCGGCTTCGGCAATATGCAGCGCGATTTGTTTGACCGACCATGATCCAGGAAATGGTTTGAACTCCAGGTCGGCGTCGTTGAATTTTTCCAGAGTGGTGATCAAACCAGATCGGATCGATTTCCAATGGGAAAAGGTTTTTTGCAGGCTCATATTTTCATCAGAAGAATAATTCTGACCATATCGACCGGCGAGCCGTGAATACTTCAACCGCAGCGCCTGTTCTTGTTTTGATGAGCTGGTTACATCAGTTCCTTCAACTGCCGATATCCGATCACGTGGATACCGCAGTTCTTGATGTGCGCGCGCAGTTCATCCATTTTCCAGGTCTGGTGATCGGCAACCCGGCAGGCCCAGTCGGGCGCTATGCCGCGAATTTCAGCGCCATCGGCGGCTGGGTGAATGATGAAATGGGTGATGCCTGCCGGCAGATCATCCAGGGCTTTCATGGTCCGCTGCAACCGGTTTTCTGGTGTGTCCAGCGGCATCATCGAGATGTTGTCCAGCAGCGGGATACCCTGTTCTTCCAGCATGGACACCATCTGCTCGGCAGCGGCTGCACCTTCAGCGTCAAGCCCCATCTGCATCCACTGACTGGCATTGAAACGCAACATCATCATCGGCAGGCGGTATTGCATGCCCATCTGCAGGTAACTGCCCATAAACTTTGGGTGCGCCACTGTGCCCATGTGTGTGTCAACATGCGTGGCCTGAATTCCCGAGCGCAGTACCATCTCCACCTGGGTCTCCAGCTCCCTGTGCACTGCCGCCTGGTCGGCATGTTGCTGGGTCGGTTCTGACAATGAGTGCAGGTAACCATCCGCGTCCATCAATCCGGTTTGCGGGTCACGGGTGGAAAGCGGTCCCCAGCGGTAATATTCGTATTCTGCATTCAGGGTAAGGTGTACACCCATGTCCACCTGGTCGGCATGGTCGCGGCAGTATTGAGCCGCCAGCGGGAACCACGCACAGGGCGCCATGACTGCCGCTGACGAAATAAGCCCGTACTGTACCAATTCATCATAAGCAGTGACGGTTGCCTGACACATACCGATGTCGTCGGTGTGAATGATGGCAATGCGGTCAGTATCAGAAAAACCGAGTTTTTTCAAAACTGGATTGGTATTCATGCCTGGATTTCCCTGTGATGTTTGTCGGTCTGATTGGATGATGGGTGTGGAACCATAAACCTATGCGAAGCGTTGGCGCTACGCCAGGAACTTCCTAACAATATCAAGCACCGGTTGAAAGCGATCACGGCGAATATTATGCCCGGCGTCTTCGATATGTACAATCGCCGAGCCGCGCGGCAGGTGTTTGGCCAGATGATCGGCGGTTTGCTGTGAGACCATGCCGCCTTTATCCACGTCGCCCCTGAAGATCAGCACCGGGCATTTGATGTTTTTGAGCACATCCCGCCACGGTTTGCGTGGGGTGGCTGCGCAGGCTTTCACTGCCTGCGGCTGTGCCTGTTGTTTCGATTTTGCCCATTGCACCAGGTCAACCTCATCCCATGTGGGATAGGTTTGTCTGCCCTCAGCCATGACCTCGTCCAGGGTTCCCCCACGTATGCCCTCCAGCCAGGTCATCACCTGCTGACCGCGCTCATTACGGTCATTCTCATCCACAGGTTGTTCCAGCCAGGGGGGGTCTTCGAGGATCAATTTCGATACCCGGTCGGGGTATTCAGCAGCAATATTCGCCGCGATGTCAGCCCCGAGTGAATGTCCGATCAGGACAGGATCCACCAGTTGCAGCTCCTCGATGAGGGTGACCACATCAAGGGCGTGATCTGCCAGGCTGTAGCCCATCTCGGGTGCTTCTGATAGGCCGTGTCCGCGCAAATCCACCAGGACAACGTCGTAGTCCGGTTCCAGATAGAGCGCAAGGCGGCTCCAGCACAGACCGTTATCAGCCAGGCCGTGTAGAAAAACGACCGGGGGTTTCTCGTCGCCGGTCCGGTAGTACTGAATTCTCACCTGATTGGCCTGCACACTGCCATACATCAATCTGGCCATATTAATCTCCCATGATCAATGCCCACCAGATCTCCCAGTTTTCCACCGGTTCCTGCGGGGTGGTGGGAGTGGTTTCCACCACCGGGGTGGCGCCCTCCACTTCCAAGGGCACTATCACTTTATCGCCGGGCAGCGCCATGTGCGCCCGGTTGCGCGCATACTCTTCAACCGCCGCTTCAGACGTGGCATATGCCAGTTTGGTTTGCAGGAGTGTGGCAGTCTGCAAATACTGGTTGTATTCCATCTCAGCGGCATCCGCCTGCTCTTCGAGAGTCCACCACTGATTCAGGCGGTTGTTAAGGTCGGCCATTAGTAGCACCAGTAATACAATGACGCCGATGATGATGAATTGTTTTTTTTCGAGGCGAACCCTGGGCCGTTTCATGGATTAAGTTTACTTCACTCCAACCAGGCTTACAAGTCGATCAGGGTTAAAAAAATAATGGCTGTCTCGTTTGAGACAGCCACAGTGCCGAAGGAGGGATTTGAACCCTCACGAGGATAATCCCACTACGCCCTGAACGTAGCGCGTCTGCCAGTTCCGCCACTTCGGCTTGCCGGGTGATTGATAGTATTTTACGCAATATGCCGATTTTGTCAAGATGAACGCCGGAGATTGCTCCGGCTTTCACAAATTTAATAGATGCCAGGGAAATAACCTTCCCCTCTGCCCCCTTCCATCGGTCCCACTGGTAGGGAGATGTGATTATTCCATCTGGCAGCTCGCGGGGCTACCCATAATCAGGGGAACTTGCTATAATAATCAGTGACTAAATTAGTCAATATAAGGAGAAAAATAGTTATGGCAACTCAAACCAAGAATGATTCTCGCACCACCCTCTTTAGCACACAGATTGACATTGAGAAAAAAACCCGCGATCAATTAATTCAGTTACTCAACGAGCAACTGGCAGACACCTTTGACATGTACAGCCAGGTCAAGCAGGCTCACTGGAACGTCAAAGGGCCGCAATTTTTCCAGTTGCACGAATTGTACGATCTGATTGCCGAAGGGTTGCTTCCCTACGTTGACATGATCGCTGAGCGCGCCACTGCACTGGGCGGGCTGGCAAAAGGCACGGTACGCATGGCTGGTCAATCCACCCGCCTGCAGGACTATCCCCTGGATGCAGTGGAAGATCTGCACACCGTCGAAGTGCTGGCTGGCTGCATGGCAAAACTGGCGAAATCCACCCGTGAGGCAGCCGATAAAGCTGAGAGTCTGGAAGACATGTCAACCAACGATTTGTTCATCGAGATCTCGCGCGATCTCGATAAATGGTTGTGGTTCCTGGAAGCACATCTGCAGAACCCAAAAGGATGACATCACTGGATCGTTCAAAACGGGTGGAAGTGCGCCTTCCACCCGTTTTGATTCCCCGGCTGGTATGTTCCTTGCTCCACTTTAACTCTACTGGATGATTACGGCCTTATTACCCGATTCATAAAGCAATCCTGTCGTGCTATAATCATCGAGAAACATCCATGCGGGGTATCTCATGATTGAACAGTTATTCAGTCTGATCACAACCTCACCGGGCAACCTGATAGTCCATCTTGCTCTGGCTTTTGCCATTATGGCAACCCTGCAGGCGATCACTGCCGCCCGCAAGATGATGCCCCCTGCTTCCCTGCGGCGTTTGCTGATCGGCTTGAACGCCATACTGCTGGGACAACTTGTGCTGTTTGCCTCCAGCGGCCTGACATGGCAAAACATCGCTGATCCGCACGGCTTTATGCCCCCGCTGGATCGGGCAGTGGCCGCATGGAGTTTGGTATGGATTGTCTGGTTATGGATATTCCCCCGCAACCCACGCCTGTCTGATGGCGTGAATGCGCTCACCAATCTGGTGATAATTCTGGGCTTTCTGTTCAGCGTGGTCGGGTGGATGCAAATATCCGACGGTCTGGCATTCAATGGAACCTGGTACGATTGGGGCTGGGCATTTTTCACCATCAGCATTTGCTTTGCCGGTCTGGTCCTGCTTGGCATCCAACGACCCGAAGGCTGGGGGATCGGGGCGGCCATTCTCTTGCTCAACCTGATCGGCTGGAGCGCCCATATCCTGATCGGCGATGTCACCCAGGATTTTTCGGCTTGGGCGCGTCTGGCGCAATTATGCACTTACCCGTTGCTGCCCGCCCTTGCGCAGCGCCACGCGCTGGCAAGCACCGAAGGAAAACCGGCTGAACCAGCCCTTCCCACGTTCCCGGAAGAAAAACGCCGCCACAGCCTGGATCCGCGGGCTGTCCACGCGTGGCTTGAACTTGCCAATCAGACATCGGCAGCCAACATTCGTTCAACCCTCACCCGCGCCATCGCCCAGACGCTCACCGCGGATTTGTGCTTTTTGGCGCCGGCTCAATTTACCGGTGGCAAACTGATATTGATGAATGGCTATGACTTGCTGCGGGATGAAGAATTACAGGACATATCGCTGGACGCATCCCAGGTACCCGGTCTGGCATCTTCAGTTCAACGCGCCCGCCCATTACGCCTGAGCGGAGACAGTTCCAGTTCTGAATTGGACATCCTCGCCTCGGCGCTTTCGCTGGAACAACCCGGCAGCCTGCTCACCATACCGCTCGCCAACGGGCAGGAGGCTTGGGGCGCCATCCTGTTGCTATCTCCATACTCCAACCGTTCGTGGAGCACTTCTGACCAGAACTTCCTGCTGACAGCCAGCAATGAACTGATCACCCTGTTGAAGACCCCGGTTGAGGTGGCGGCCCAGCAGCCTTCGTATATCGCCGAGCGTTTGAAAGAAAGCCTCACCACCCTGCAAGGAGATTACGAGCGGCTGCAGGCGGAAAATGCCAGCCTGCTCCAACGGCTTGAAGAAGCAAGCAGCCAACCCGCCCCTGCCGCAGACAGCGCCGAAATGTCTTCACTGCTGGCTGTACAGAAGGAAAGCGAAGAAGTCATTGCCCGCTTGCAGGACGAAAACCGGCATCTGCAAAATCAACTCGAGATCTTCCAAAACAGCCTCGTATCGGACACCACCGATGGAGCGATGGAAGAAGCCGTGCCTGGCAGCGAATCGCAGGTGTCACTCGAACTGCGCCTGGCGCTTGAGGAAGTTGCTCACCTGCAAAATGCGGTGGCCGGGGCAAACATGAAAATCCTGGCGCTGGAAATGCAGACCCGCCACGGCGGGCCCAGCGACAACGAGCATATGGAAGTGATCGCTTCCACGGTTCAGGAGTTGCGCCAGCCGATCACATCCATCATCGGCTATACCGACCTGATCATGTCTGAGACGGTTGGCATTCTGGGTGCTTTGCAACGCAAGTTCATGGAGCGCATTCGTGCATCAACCGAGCGCATGCGCTCGCTGCTTGACGATCTGATCATGGTGACCGTGCTTGAAGGCAAACCGGTGGAGATCAACCCTGACCGGGTGGACGTCTTCCAAATCATTGACCGGGCAGTTGCCGCAACCAGCGCCCAGTTCCGCGAGCGTGATCTGGCGCTCGAGCTGGATCTTCCAGAGAGCCTGCCCCCCCTCATGGCTGATCAGGACGCAATGGAGCAGATCATGGTGCATTTGCTGCAAAACGCAGCGGCAGTCACCCAGGAAGACGGCGTGATTGTGCTAAAAGCCTCTGTTACAGACTCTGAATCACAGCCCTATCTACTCGTACAGGTGACGGATGCCGGTGGGGGCATCGCCCCCGAAGACCTGTCACGGGTATTCTGGCGGCATTACCGCGCTGACAATCCTTTGATCCAGGGCATCGGCGACAAGGGTGTGGGCCTGTCCATCGCCCGCACCTTGGTGGAAGCCATGGGCGGCCGCATCTGGGTGGAAAGCCAGCCCGGCGTTTCTGCCACCTTTAGTGTATTGTTGCCCATTACCCCCGATCAAGAAAACGACCCAATCATTCCAAATGAAAGCACTCCGTGAGGTTTTCCTGGGTCTGATCACCGCCGTGGCATCCATCCTGGTGGTGTTTGGGGCGTTCTCCATCGCGCTGAGCGAGGGCGTTCGTTTTGTGACACCCACTGCACAGGAAGTGGCTCTGTCCACCCCCAAGCCGAACACCCCTTCTGCCACTGACATTCCATTCACCATTACGGTGGCTAACGCCAGCACCCGCTCAGAAACAGGGCTCTCAACCACAGCTTCACCCACTGTAACACCCACCCGCACCGTCACGGTCACCCGTCAACCAGCCAAAGCCGCCACCACCTGTCCGGCTCCCAAAAACTGGATGCCCTATACCATCCAGCCGGGCGACACGCTCAATTCACTCTCCCGCACCTTTGGAGCCAGCGCGAGCGAGATCAAGAACGCCAACTGCCTGATCAGCGATTCGCTGCTTCCGGGCACCGTACTGTATGTTCCTCAAAAACCGGCTGCCGAGTTGACCCCCACAGCCACCGCCACCATCTCATTTGTTCCATGCGGTCCTCCGTCCGGCTGGGTGATCTACATCATCCAACCCGGTGACACACTATTTCGTATCAGTCTGGCATATAATGTTAGCGTTCCACAGTTGCAGTACGCCAATTGTCTGGGCAACTCCACATTAATACGGGCTGGTCAGGGGTTGTATGTACCCAATGTGCGCACCAACACACCGGTTCGCACGGTTACTGCAACCGCCACCCTTACCAGCGTCCCCAGTGTTGCGCCTCCAGCATCAACCGCCACCCTGACACTGGCCCCGACGTCAACAGAAACATTGGTGCCCACATCCAGCATGACCCCGGAACCAACCTCCACCATGACCGATGTGCCCACCAGTACTGAAACTGTGACAGACACTCCGTAAATTACAGGGCGAAGTTACTGATTTGCGCAACAAAAAACTGGTTCTTGCTTTTCTTGTGCCCTGTCTGCTGCTGTCAGCGTGCAGCTCAGTGGGCTTTCTGGGAGATACCGTTGACGCCCGGAGTCTTGGCTATTTAATGGTCACCGCCGATCCCAAC
>DAOUGC010000161.1:0-12934 GCA_034429695.1 Levilinea sp. | reverse complement strand
AAATCACGAGCCGTATCGTCCACCAGCCAACCAAAGAAAGTCATTATGTTTGGCTCGTATGCACGGGGTGAGCAACAACAGTAAAGCGATCTGGATCTACTGGTCATCATGGACAAAGTCGACTCGCCGCGCACTAAAAGTAATCGCATCAGGCGCGCTTTACGTGGTTTGTTGGTCCCAATGGATGTCATTGTTGCGACATGTGAACAAATCGAGGTTCACCGAAACACAATAGGATTCATTTATAAATCCGCCCTTGATGATGGGATTGTAATCTACGAGCGACCCTGTTAAATGGTAATCATCATTATAGGTTGTGATTTATTGATTTCTATTTGCTTGACAAATCACAACCTATATTGACTTTATAGGACGTCGATTTTGATCTGAACCCGTGCCGATAATGGGTTATTCACCCGGCTGGCGCAATTCCATTGATTCAGAAATAATCCTCCCACGCACATTCAGCGATATCGCATTTTTCCCCTCCCAGCCGGCTAAAACCTATTGCTGATTTCCCCCGCCATTTTCGCCCCCATTTCCCGTCCGGTCAGTTACAATAGAGCTATCCCTTACCGGCAGTCGAGTGAATGGTCGAATTAACCCGCGTTTTCATTTTCTTCCTGATCCAGCAAATCGTCATTGTGGTATTCAGCCTGGTGCGGGCAAAGCTGCTGGCCGAGTTCTGCGGTGTGGCCTGCTTCGGTTTGGTGTCCCAGGCAGGCAGCCTCATTCTCACCCTGCAGGTGATTTTTGGCACAGGTCTGTGTGGCGGTTTCATTAAACTTGTAGCCCAGTATCACAAGGAAAATAATCCTCAGCGCATGAACCAGATGCTGGCGGCCATGCTGTCTTACGGCATGCTGGTGATCGGCGTTGGAATCACGTTGACGGCGCTGTTTGTCAGGCCGATCAGCACATGGGTGTTCGGAGATGAAGCCTATACCCACTTTACCCTGATCTGTGCCGCTTCGACGGCCTTTGTTTATCTGACCGTGCTGTTTGCCAATATTTTCAGCGGGTTGCTGCAGTGGAAGCTGTACATGATCTCGTCCATCGCCGGGTATGTGGTCAACCTGGTCGTCACATCGGCGCTGGTCATTGGCTTTAAAATCGAAGGCGGCATCTGGGCGCTGCTGGCCGGACAGTTTTTCAACGCTGTCATTGCCATCATCATCTTTAAAGTAGCCGTACAAAAGCGCTATCAGATTTCCTTTCTGGGTTACCGGCCGGATTGGAACGTGGTCAGGGTGATCTTCACCAATGTTGGCCCGCTGGTGGCCATGCAGATCGTCAGCTCCATCAGCCTGCTGGTCATCCGCAGTCTGATTATTCAGCGGCTCGGGGCGGCTCAGAACGGGCTGTATCAGGTGGCTGGCGGCCTGTCTGACACGTACATGGGGTTGATCTTTGCAATTTTGATGTCTTATGTGCTACCCAAGATCACTTCTGCCATCGGCAAGGACCCTGAGCTCGCGCATCGCACCCAAAACGACGGGTTGCGGCTCTCGATCTTTGCGCTCAGCCCCCTGTTGATTCTCCTGTTGAGCCTGCGCGAGGTTTGGATTCCTGTGCTTTACAACGAATCCTTCCTTTCGGCACAGCATCTGCTGGTCTGGCAGTTCATGGGCGACTTTCTGCTGGTAATGCGGCGCTGCCTGAACGTCGATCTGGTGCCAAACAACCGCTGGAAGTATTTTGTCTTCGACGGGTTGATCTATGCCGGGGGCATCATCGTGCTCAATCTGCTGCTGCTGCCCGTGCTCGAGTTGACAGCCGTTCCGGTGAGCATCCTGGCAGCCAATCTGCTGCTGGTGCTGGCCAGTTTTGTTTATCATCGCAGGCGTACCTCTTTCCGGCTTTTTATCGAAAACCAGACCCTGCTTGTTAAAGCCATCCTGTTTCTTTGCGCCGGTTTTGCGGCCTCGATCTATCTGCCGGGTCTTGCCCTGCGCATCCCGGTGATCATCGTTTTGCTTGCCCTGATGGCAGTCACCATGCCGCGCAAAGGCGAGCTTGCCCAGCTGGTGCACGAACTGCTCCCGGCCATCCTGAAACCCAGAGAGATCACCTCTTCACCACAAGAGGATTAGATCCCCATGATCATCCATGAACCGGAAGTTTTGCATCAGAACGGTGAGGTGGTGCTGCAGGTTCGGGTGGAAAGCCGCTCTACGAACCCCCTGCCGGAAACCCTATGGTTCCGCTATCCCGAACGGTATGCGCAGCATCTCTCGCTGCGGGCAGACCCGTTCCTGGGTACGCTGGCGCAGGTGGCTTCCAGCCTCGATGAAGACCTGGAATGCCGTGGCGAGGTCTCACCGCGCCTGCTGTACAACCTGACGGAATACTTGAGCATTTTCAACCGGTGGCGGCCAGACGTTTTTCAACCCATCCAGATCCATGCCCCGCAGGTGACGCGGGTGCAGGCAACCCACACCGAACCGTGCTACGCCAGTGCATTTTCAGGCGGGGTTGATTCCTTCTACACACTCAGACAGACGCTGTACCAGCAGGACGGACACCCCACCTGGCCGGTTAAGTACTTATTATTCATGCACGGCTCACCGGATATCCCACTGGTGTATGCCGACAAGTACGAAAAATACAAAGCCCAGTATGGCGAGCTGTGCAGCAATCTTGGCATTGACCTGATCGCAGCCCGCACCAACGCTCTGCAGTTCAGTTCGCCCACCATCCTGTTGAATTCATTCCTCGAAGCCCCCCTGTTCGGCGCAGCACTGGCGCTAAGTCTGTTGCTATCCGGCTTGATCATTCCGGGGGGACGCGCTTACTTCAATTATCGCGAAACCGCAGCAGGCCCGATCACCACCCACCTGCTCAGCACCGAGGGCTTTGAATCCTTTGATTTCAGCACAGCCATTTCGCGTCTTGAAAAGACCCAATCCATTGTGGACTGGGAACCTGTGCAAAGGCATTTGCGGGTGTGCCTCGGTTATACGCAACCGGGCGATGAGACCAACTGTTCGAACTGCTGGAAATGCGTACGCACGCGCATGGATCTGCACTTGCTCGGGGAACTCAAATCCATCCAGACGCTTGACACCGCCTTCACCCTCAAAGATTATCTGGGTTGGGGGCGCTGGATGGCAATCGGATCTGGCTGGGAATTGGATGTGCTCAGGTACGCCTGGAAGCATCGCAAACACCTGCTGCTCCTGTTGTTGCCGATGTACGCTCTGGGCTATGTCAGGCACCTGCTAAAGAAATACCTGCCCCGCCGGGTTCTGCGCCACATCTTCAATAGGGTTGGCGATGTCAACCCCTACCCTCTTTTCATGCAGAAGGATGAAACCGTGGAACCACGCCAGGAGGCGAGCATATGAAGATATTGCGACCGGTCATCACGCATGAGAACGGACAGGTGATTGTTTCAGCCGCGGTATCCTTTAAACACCCCCTGCCAGGCAAACCCTCACGGGCCTGGTTTGCCTATCCCGAAAAGTACAGCGGATTTATTAGCGGCAGGGCAGACGCCTTTGCAACCTGTCTCTTTCCACTGGCGCTGACGCTGGGGGAAGACCTGGAATTGGAAGCAGAAATATCCCCACGCCTGGCACGCGGGCTGCAGGAATACCAGCTGGCTTTCCGGCAGTGGTTTCCGCGGCGTTTTTCACCTGTCAATATTCACGCACCGCTCATGGCGGCCGGCGGCAACCCGGCTGATCTTTCCTGTGCGGCGTTGTTCTCCGGCGGTGTGGATTCAGCTTTTACGTTGATGGAGCACCTGCCCAACCGCCAGGCGCTGCCCGATTTTCAGGTGAAGTACGCGCTGTTTGTCCACGGTCTGGACATTCCCCTGCAGAAGCAGGAGAATTACGATTCCAGCTGCCATGTTTTTGCTGAACGGCTGGCGCAGGTGGGCGTCGAACTGATCCCGTGCAGCACCAATTTGCGCTATTTTTCTTCGGGGCTGATGAAATGGGGTCTGGCACACGGCGGTGTTCTGGCTGCGTCCGGACTGCTGCTCGATCGGTTAATCGGGACACTACTGGTGCCATCGTCCTATTCGCTGGAAGAACTCATCCCGTGGGGTTCTTCGCCGATGATTGATTACCTGTTGTCCACCGAATCAATGAAGGTGGTACACCATGGCGTCACAAAATCGCGCATCGAAAAGGTTGAGGCGATCAGCCGTTGGCAGCCGGCACATGAGTTCCTGCGCGTGTGCATTGATGAAGCCCACCAGGCAGGGGTGATGAACTGCTCGCGTTGTGAAAAATGCCTGCGCACCATGACCATGCTGGAAATCTGTGGGGAGCTGGCCGCATTTGAGACCTTCAGGCAGCCGTTTGGGGTGAGACAGATCGCCAGCTGGGTACCTCATTTTGAAGATGGGGAAGTGTGGCTGCCAGACATGATCAGGTTTGCACGCCACAGGGGCAAAAGCCGGTTTCTTGACGCGCTACGGGCAGCCCGTTTCAGGGGGCAGGTACGCTCATGGGTCTACCACATGATCCCACCGTTCCTGTTCAGGCGGCTCAAGGCGGCCAAATTCCCTTACGAGCGCGATCCTTACAATCCGGTATTCCTGCAGGCAGATCAGCGCTAAACCGACCTGCCAATAATGCGGGCATTCTCCAACGCGCGCTCTTTCCATTCGTTCAACTTCGAAGCCGGCAGCGGCTCCCTGGCCTGCGCGCTCACCGCCGCGGCAATCTCAACTGGGTGGTCAAAGATGTCGGTGATCTCAAAACAGGTGTCCGCCCTTTCGGTGAGGCGGTAATAAGCCTTCACCTTTTGATCCCAGCTCAGCCCGACGCTGCCGATGCCAAGTGCATTAGCCAGAATGGATGCATGCAGCCGCGGCGCAACCACCAGTGAACAACCCTGATAGATGCGTAACAGATCGGCAACCTGATGCGGCCGGGCAGCCAGCGATACCCCCTGCCAGCCGCGCTGCTGCACCAGGTCATACAGGCTGCTGGCAAACCCGCTGTCGGCCAAGCTGCCGGTGGTATATAGCTCAAAGGTCTCACCGCGATCCAGCAGGCATCTCACCAGGGTGAGCCAGGCTTGCAACCATTCACCTTCTGCACGGCGTTTTTCCGGCGGCAGATGCAGGTTGGCCTCGTATGGATTGATCACATCCAATGCAACCCTGCCGGTTTGCGCCCTCACCGCATGGATGGAATAAACTTCACCAGCCCAGATTGCCGGGTCAAATGTGACCGTGGCCTGCAGGTGCGGAAGGTATTGATCCAGCCGTTCCCTCGAAAGGTCATCGCGCACGGTAACGGTGATCGCCTGCCGTAACATGCGGCCAAACAATGCCTTTGCCACCCCCGACCATGCCTTGCCCACCCCACATCCCGAAAAATGACAGGCAACATTGAGTGAAGCTGCTGTGCGTGAAAGCCCCCACAGTTTCAGCGGAAAGCTCAATGAATCATCCATCAGCAGCTGCCCCCCACCGATCACCAGCAGGTCAGCGTTCTCAAGAGCAGGTTTCCACGCAACCGATGATCGGCGGATATTTTTGGCGGTCTGGTAAAACAGGTTGAGCGCCTGGAATGGGAACTGAACCCGCGTCTTTCCCTGTAACAACGCGATGCGTTGCTGCATCGTCAGCCGTGCTGACAGCCCGCCGGGCGCCAGCCTGCCGCTGGTATCCAGCGAGATGATCCCTGCTTCTGGAAATTGTTTTTGCAGGAGGAAGCCCAGGCAATCATGGATGGCCTGGTCGCCCACGTTCTGATTGTAAACCTCACCGGCCACAACAATGCGTTTCATTCAGATGTTTCCTGCAGGTTCTGGTAGATCTGGCTCAAGCGCTGAATGTACGGCTTGATATAGTACAGGCGGCTGTTGGCCAGCCCTCTGCAAGCAATTTGATTGTAATATCCCGGGTTATTTAACAGCTCACGCAATGCATTGACCACCGCGTCCACATTACCGAGTGGTACGACCACCGAGGATCCATCAGCAGAGATCTCCAGTGCTGCGGGTGTATCAAATGTGATCACTGGAGTACCACTCGCCTGACCTTCCACCTGTACCAACCCAAAAGATTCTTGTGTGAAGGGAATGATCAATACGTCAATGAACCGGAAGAAGCTGGCAATATCTTTAATATACCCAATACAAAATATCCGTTCCTCCAGTCCATATTCAATAATCATTTGGGCCATCTTTGAAGCATCCGGGCCGTTGCCGGCGACCAGGAAGAGCACCTGTTCATCTTGCATGCGTTTGGCAATCTCAATGAAATAGTGCCATCCTTTGTAACCTATCAGCCGCCCAGCATAACCAACCAGTTTGCGGCCAATGAGCCACTCGTTTTTAAGACCAGATTGTTGTAATTCCCGGGTATGATGCGCCAGAAAATCGTCATAAGAAGACTTATTCTTTTCGGGAAATTGTTCAGGGTCAAGAAAATTCCTCAACAAAATGATTTTTTGTTCCAGAGCTCCACATTCCAGCATCTGCCTCCTGGTTAGGTTGGACACAGCAATCAAGGTTCCAACCTTGCTGGCTTCCCGAACCAGCCAACGTTCCAGCCAGCGATCGGTGCGGATAAAATCATGACCGTGAAAAATGAAGCGCGGACGCTGTTTACGCGGCAGGAGGGTGTTTAATATCAGGCCAAACAGCCAGCTGGCGTGCAAGTGGCAATGCACCACGCGGATGTCGCGGGAATGGATCAACCGGGGGACCTTGAGGAGGTTGAATAACTGGAAAAGCAAAACCGGATGCGGACGCAGGAACAGACGCTCTTCGGGGATGGGCAATTGCCGAAATTCAGCCCCCTTCTTCCGAAGGGGCATGAATAGACAATCAGGAATCGAATGAACAATATCCTGAACGACTCGTTGTGCCCCCCCCAAACTAAAATGGTCGATTATGTGAAGAATAGTCATCATAATTGGAGAACAGCAGTATATCAGAATAGTACCTAACAGACAATTCAAATCATGACGGCAGAACGAATGAATCCCAGCAAGAGCCTTGCAGCCGTATATTGTATGGTGCTGTTCCCAATTATCATCAACCGTAGGGTGAGTCGGAGCTTTTCCGACCCACCAATTTATTCATTATCCGATAAAAACGATGGGTTCAAAATCGAACTCACCCTATAATTCCCATACGGTTGCCTCCCGGGTCTTGTAGTGAACAATGGTGGGGTTTTCCTGAGTTCGATTTAGGTATCCTCCCCATCGAGGTGTTCGGCGACAACCATTATAATTAACCTATAAAAATTTGGAGATCTGGTGGTTTGCCGCCAGACCGGATAAGCAAGGCCTGTTTCCCCGTTATTGATTTCCTGGAGATCAGCGTCAATTCTGGACAGCAACGTTAAACATCGGTAGAGAGAATTTTCGCAATATGAACCCACTCGGTTTTCCTTAATAAAGCCACAAATTGGTAATACCGGCATTAAGACAAACCCAAAAACGGCAGGCAAACAACGCTTGCCGTTTTCCTGTCTGCAGCCGGGGATCACCGAAATAAAAATGGAGGTTTTAAATGGAACTCAAAGAAGGCGCCAGCGTATACAGCGCAAACGGAGAAGAGATCGGGAAAATCAACCGGTTCGTCATTCACCCTGGCACAAAAGAAATTTCGCACATCGTGGTGGAGAAGGGCTGGCTGTTTCCTGAAGACAAGGTCATTCCCATCAACTGGGTTATTTCCGCAGAAACCGACAGGGTCACCCTGTCACAACATTCCAGCGAAGTTAATGATTTACCACCCTTTGAAGAGATGCACTACATCCGCCTGGATGACAACGAACGGGGTCAATTCTCCAATGCCACTTATGCTTACATCCCCCTGTACTACTGGTATCCGCCACTGGGCGCGCCTGCCTACTCATACACCCTCAACCAGCCCAACGTGGCTCAGCAACTGGAACAAAACATCCCTGACAGCGCAGTCGCTTTGGAAGAAGGCGCCGATGTCATCAGCGCTGACGGCAAGCATATCGGAGATGTGGAACGACTGTTTGCTGATCCCGACACCAATCGCGCAACCCATTTCCTGATTAGCAAAGGATTGTTGTTAAAAGAACGCAAAATGGTTCCGGTTGACTGGATCACGCTGATCCTGGAGGATAAGGTTCACCTGGCCGTGGGCGAAAATTTTGTCGAACACCTGCCTGATTACCAATCCTGAGCCGTCGCCTGATCATGGTTCACAGACAGTTTTCAGGAATATTCATTTAATGGGAGGTGGTATATGCGCACTGGTATAAAAGTCGGACGTATCTTCGGCATCAATATTCACATCGACTGGAGCTGGATCTTCATATTTGTCCTGGTTACCTGGAACCTGGCTGCTGCGGTTTTTCCCGCTCTGCACCCGGAATGGGGAATCGGTTTGAATATCGCCCTGGGTGTGGCTGCATCGTTATTGTTTTTTATCTCGATCCTGCTGCACGAACTGGCACATTCCCTGGTTGCCCGGGCAAGCGGATTGCCCGTCCGCCGTATCAGGCTCTTCATTTTTGGGGGCGTGTCCAACATTGAACGCGAGCCGCCTTCCCCTCTTTCTGAATTTTTAATCGCCATTGTGGGGCCGCTCACCAGCATTCTGCTTGGGGCTGCTTTTCTCCTGCTCGGTAGCATGAGCATTGATGGTATCACCAGCGGGCTGAACAATCCGATGCAATTGCTTGGCACACTGGATCCGCTCTCAACCATGCTCCTCTGGCTGGGACCGATTAACATCCTCATCGGGTTGTTCAACATGGTCCCCGGTTTTCCGCTGGATGGCGGGCGGATCCTGCGTTCGATCCTGTGGGGCATCGCCAACAACTTCCTGCGAGCCACCCAGTGGGCAACCCTGATTGGTCAGGGGGTGGGCTGGCTGATGATCCTGACCGGGGTTGCCATGGTCTTTGGCGTCACCATCCCCTTCCTCGGAACCGGCCTGATTAACGGGTTGTGGTTTGCTGTCATCGGCTGGTTCCTGATCAACGCCGCCAACCAGAGCTTCCAGCGGGTCTTGATTGAGGATATGCTGGAGGGTGTCTCCATTCAGCGTTTGATGCGCGAGCCGCCGCCCTCAGTGGCGCCGGATCTGCCGATCAGCACGCTGGTGTACGACCGCGTCATGCGCGAAGATGAGCGCGCTTATCCGGTTATGCAGAATGGGGATCTGCTGGGCATGGTGTATGTGGAGCAGATCAGGGATATTGAGCGCACCGAATGGGACAGCACCACGGTCCAGCAGGTGATGGTCCCCGAAGCTGAACTGGTGATGGCGAATCCCAGGGATGACGCCATGGAAGCCTTTCAAAAGCTGGCACGGGAGGAGGTGAACCAGGTTCCGGTGATGCAAAATGGGACCCTGGTGGGCATTCTCCGGCAGAAGGATTTTATGCGCTGGTTCAGGCTTCACTCCGAAATGGCAGGCAGGAGCTAGTTCGAGGTAAACCGCAAAAGCCAGAAGATGATGGGGGCGACTTCTGGCTTTTCACTATTTTAAGAAAGATAAATGGCCAAAATGATGTTCGATCTCCAGTCATTTCCCCTCATGGCAAATATTGCCATTTTTGCGACCGGTGCAGTGATCATCTGGTTCGCTGGTTCGAGGATCGCCCGTTATGCCGATCAGATCTCCCGGCAGACCGGTCTGGGGTCTGCCTTTGTGGGGCTGCTGCTCCTGGCGCTGGCAACCGAGATGCCCGAAGTCGCAACCACCATCACTGCTGCGATCACGGGTAATGCCCCCCTGGCGGTTAATAATTTATTCGGTGGTGTGGTCACGCAAACCATGATGCTGGCAGTGGCTGATGTGTTTCTGGCACGCAATGCCCTCACGTTTTTCACACCCAACCCTGCGTTAATGCTGCAGGGGGAAATGTTGATCTTCCTGTTGGGGTTGGCCGCCAGCCTGATGCTGATCGGAGAGTATTTGGTGTTTATGCAGGTGGGATTGTGGCCGTTGGTCCTGCTCCTCTTTTACATCTCCACCCTTTACCTGGTTCACCGCTATGAGAAACACGGACAAAACTGGCAAGCGACCAACGTTCCAGACTTTGTGATCGATGCAGGCAATGAAAACCAACGCGAAGGCACAACCGGGCCGCAGAACAGTCAGGACGCAGTTGACGAAACCCCATCCCTGCAGAAAACCATTCTGCGCTTTGCCGGCGTCAGCCTGATCATCCTGGTCGCCGGTTTCTTTCTGGTGAGGGCCGCCGACGCCCTGGCGGTACAAACCGGGCTGGGAGCAAACTTTATCGGCGCCTCGCTGTTGGCGGTTTCCACCTCGCTGCCGGAACTCAGCACCACCATCGCCGCGGTCCGTTTGGGAAATCATGGCCTGGCTATCTCCAACATCTTTGGCAGCAATGCCATCATGATCGCCCTGTTGTTTTTTACCGACCTGTTTTATCGTGAGGGACCCATCTTTAACACTTTTCAGGCTTCCGCTCTGTTTGCGGCGCTGATGGGCATTGTTGTCACTGCGGTGTACCTGGTTGGTCTCACTGAGCGGCTTAACCGCACCGTGCTGCGCATGGGCATTGATTCGTTTGCCGTGCTAATCCTGTACCTGCTCAGCCTGGTGGGTTTATACCTGTTGCGTTAACTCATTCCCGGGTGAGGATCACCCGCTCGTCTTTGCGCTCCTGTTTCAACAATCCCTCGCCCAGTATAGCCATCGCCACAGCCAGATATACGATACCCGCCGGAACCCACATGATCACCCCGGCGAGCTGCTGATCGGCAAGCGGTGTCAGGTTCCAGGCAGCCGTCGTTTCCAGATGGGCGCTGTACCACGTGTCCGAAGCAAACGTAATCAGCGCACCCAGCAGACCGCCCGGCACCACCATGCTGAACAGGTAAAGCACGGCAAAGCCATCCCCCTTCTCACGCCTCATCACATAAAAAACCGTCCACCACAGGAGCAGGGCAGTGCCCAAAAAGCTGACATGTTCCAAAGCATGAAAAAAAGACGATTGCAGGGCAAGTTCGTAGAGCACCGGGATGTGCCAGGCAACCAGCGCCGCCACATAAAGCACCCACACCACCGCCGGGTGCATCAATCCCCTGCCAATCGCGCGAACAGCCGGCGCCCGCGTCCACCGGCTGAGCATCCTCACCCGCCAGCGTTGCGGGACAGCCCAAGCCAATGCCACGGGTGGCGCAGCGTACGCCAGCAATGGTGCTGCAAAAAATATCAACAGCATATGCTGCACCATGTGGCCAGAAAAAAGCACCTCGCCCAGTGCATCAATGGGTGATATTAACGCAGCAAAAACAAACAAAATCCCCAGCGCAAATGCAATTACATGCCGCCAGCCAACCCCATGCCCCCCGCCTGCCTTCCGCCACAGATTGCGAACCCCATTGACATACATCCCCACGCTAAAAACCAGTCCCAGCAGGATGGTGGGTTCCCAGCTCCAGGCGGACCATACATCATGCGGCGCCAGTGGGTCATCCCCATGCGCCAGAACCTCGCCGGGTGAAATCAGCCACGCAAGCATGACCATCAGTACCATGAACAGGCGTTTCTTCAACATGGTCGCTTATTGAGTATCACTGCCAAGGTCATCACGCTTCCAGGGTTGACCCAGTTTCTCCCGCTTCTCACGCACCTGACGTTCGATGGCATCCAGGGCCGCCTTCATGGCTCCTTCAGGGGTGTCCTCCTTTTTGACTGCCGCCATGTCTTCAGGCCGGGCGTAAACAACCACACGCGCCTGATAAAGAAACTGGGTTTCACCCTGACCGGGAACGGTTATGCTCACCGCTGCCCCCACCAGATCCGATTGTTGACTGGCAAGTTCACGCAAGCGTGCTTCCACTTCGGCAATCAACTCATCGTCAAAATTCTCGTCTTTGTTCTCGTAGTCAATATAAAACTCTGCCTCACCCAATGGAATACCTCCTGTATATCAACGCCCCTCCACAATAAATGAACCATTCATGTATGGATGCACATCACAACGAAAGAAGTATTCCCCCGGTTGTGATGGGGCGGTAAATTGATAGGTGACCGTCTGGTCAGGGCCGGATATGACCCCGCCGCTGTAAATTGCCTGGTTTGCGGCTGAAGTTTCATACACGGCAAAATTATGCGGATAAGCATCCTGATTCGCAAACTGAACCGTAACCCGCGCGCCAGCCGGTACGGTGATGGTCTCCAAATCAAACGAACGGTTGCGGGCGACCAGGTTGATGGTCACCTGTGGGCCTGCAGGGGTTGCCTGGGTTTCTCCATCCTGATCCTGCTGATCATCCGCAGCAGATTGTCCATCTGACCCCTGGCTGATTTGTTCCGGCGACACACTTTCTGCATCGTTTCCCCACGAGTTACGGATGAAAGTGAGCACCGCAGCCACCTGATCATCCGATAGCTGGTCCTGAAAAGCCGGCATCTGCCCACGCCCGTGCAACACGGTGTCGATCACTGCGGCGGGGTCCTGCTGGGTGACAAATTCATTGCCGCTCAATGCCGGACCCACCTGTCCCTGTCCATTCTCTCCATGACAACCTGCACAGTTGTCTGCAAACACCTGCTGCCCCCCCTCAGGCGATGGCTGCCCCTGCCCGGAGGATTCACCGGTTGGTTCCGGTGTGCCCTGTTCATTGGTTGCCTGGGGCGTGGTCTGGCGGGATGGGCCAACGGTCGGGGTGACAGGTTCTGCCTGCGACTGCCCCGTCACACTGAACTTCAGGCTCACGCCTCTCTCGGCGTGATCCTCCAGCGGGTCAAACATCACATATCGTCCGGGCTGCAAATCCACCAGCATGGTTTTGGTCTCGCCCACCGTCAGCGCATCCGCAAAGGCAAGCTGTGTTTGCGGGCCGTGGAAAGCAAACCCGAGCGGACGGGTTCCCACGTTGGTCACGCGCAACACAGTGATCCCCGGTGCGGGTGCTGATTCGGACAGATCCAATCCCCAATCAAATATTTCGACCGCAATCACTGGCGACGCTGGTTCCCCCGACGCCATGAC
>DAOUGC010000160.1:0-19166 GCA_034429695.1 Levilinea sp. | reverse complement strand
ATCATGGCTGACCAATGCAAACTTCCGTGGTGGCAGCACGGGGTGGTGTACCAGATTTACCCGCGCAGTTTTATGGATTCCAACAACGACGGCGTGGGCGACCTGCAGGGCATCATCTCCCGGCTCGATTATCTCAACGACGGCACCCCCAATTCACTTGGCGTGGACGCCATCTGGCTGTCGCCCTTTCAACCATCACCCATGGCTGACTTTGGCTACGACGTGGCCGATTACTGCAATGTGGACCCATTGTTTGGCGATCTGGAGACCTTTGACCGGCTGGTGGCTGAAGCCCACAAGCGTGGCATGAAGGTCATCATTGACTGGGTTCCCAACCACACCTCTGACCAGCATCCATGGTTCCTGGAATCGCGCTCCAGCCGCGACAACCCCAAACGGGACTGGTACATCTGGCGCGACGCCCGCCCCGACGGCTCGCTGCCCAACAACTGGGGCAGTTTCTTTGGCGGCCCCGCCTGGGAGTGGGATGAGCAAACCGGACAGTATTACCTGCACCAGTTCGTCAAGGAGCAACCAGATCTCAACTGGCGCAACCCGGCAGTAAAAGCCGCCATGCACGACGTGCTGCGCTTCTGGATGGAGCGCGGCGTGGACGGTTTCCGCATGGACGTGATCGGCCTGATCATCAAGGATGAACAACTGCGCGACAACCCGGTCAACCCCCATGCCGACCCCAACCTGCCCGAAAATGACCTGTTCAGCCGCCTGATCATGATTTACAACTGGGATCAGGACGAAGTGCATGATTATCTGCGCGAAATCCGCCAGACGCTGGACTCATACCCCGACCGCTGCGGTATCGGTGAGCTGTGGGGCGACCTGAAACGCTGGGTGCGCTATTACGGTGAGACTGGCGACGAGCTGCACCTGCCATTTAACTTCCGCCTGATGGAACAACCGTGGAGCGCCAAAGCCATGCGCGCCTGCGTTGACTCACTGGAGGCAGCCCTGCCCAATTTTGCCTGGCCCAATTACGTGCTGGGCAATCACGACCAGTGGCGGCTGGCCACCCGTTTTGGCGGGCAGGCCCAAGCGCGCCTGGCAGCCATGATGCTGCTGACCCTGCGCGGAACCCCCACCCTGTACCAGGGCGACGAGATCGGCACCGAGAACGGCATCATCCCGCCTGAGAAAGTTCAGGACCCACAGGGCATCAACCTGGGCGCCGAGCGCACGCGCGATGTTTGCCGCACGCCCATGCAATGGACAGCCGAAGCAAACGCCGGTTTTTCGCCGGTTGAACCCTGGCTGCCGGTATCTGCAGATTACCCCACCCGTAATGTGGTAGAGCAGTCCAAAGATCCTGCTTCCATATACAATATGTACCGCCGCCTGCTGTGGATGCGCCGTCAGAGTGCCGCGCTCAACTGCGGTACATACACCCCACTGGACGCTGGCGAGGATGGTTTTGCCTATCTGCGGGAATGTAACGGAGAACGCATGCTGGTGGTTTTGAACTTCTCAGCGCAAAACGCATGTGTTCCGCTGAACCTGCCCGGCTCAGGTGAGATCATGCTCTCCACCCACATGGACCGCAGCGGAACCCAGCCATTAGATGGACTGGAATTGCGCGGTAATGAAGGCGTGATCATTCGCCTGTAACCAACTTCACACTGCCCGTGGAGCCGTCTGATGCGAGTCAGGCGGCTCCATGTGATTCTGACAGACGTTTGTTGAGCCAGGTGGATACATGACGTATAATGATGGTTACCCGCTGTCCACGTCAGTTGTGCCTCACGGAACTCATAATGCAATATATCCTGTTCGCCGTTCTAGCTCCAATCGCCGCGATTCTTTCTGCCAGTGTGGCATACATGGCATGGAAGCGGCGTGCCAAGGCGCCTGCAGCCACCAGCCTGGCAATCTACCTGATCGGTGTGACGGGTTTCCTGATCTTTAATTCACTCGAACTGCTCACCAATGAGCCACGGCTCAAGATCATCTGGAACAATATTGTTTACCTGTTCATCGGCGGGCTGCCGGTGGCATGGCTGGCATTTTCATTTCAACACACCCACCGCACGCACTGGCTGAAATTCAACCGCTTTATCCTGTTGACCATCATCCCATTGGTCACATTTGTATTGATCCTGTTCAACGACCGCCTGCACTTCGTCTTCAAGGCAGTGGATGTCATCCCCGTGGAGCACGGCTTCACCCTCCTGCGCGTCACGTACGGACCGTGGTTCTGGGTCTTCTTTGCCCATTGTTATGCGCTGATCCTGCACGGCGCTGCGATCATCGCATGGGAGTTTTTTAGCCCAAACCGGTTGTACCGCCACCAGTCGCTGTGGTTGATTGTCGGCGCCATGACCCCGTTGATCGTCAACCTGGTATACGTGCTGCGCTGGATCCCCGGTTTTTACAAGGATATGACTCCCCTGGCTTATGCGCTGTCCGGCGTGGCTTATGCCATTGGTATTTTTCGTTTCCGTCTGTTGCAACTCAGTCCGGTGGCACGGACCGCGCTGCTGGACCGCATGAAGGACGGTATGCTGGTTCTCGACCGCCTGGAACAGGTGATCGATATCAACCGTGCAGCCCTGGAAATCTTTCAATTGAAGGCTGATAATTGCATCGGCAAACGCATTCAGGAACTGTTGCCGCAATGGTACATGCTGACAGAACAAACCATCCCCCTGGGGAAGGAATTCTCCGAGTTCGCCGTTACTCATGAGGGCGTCACCCGCTATTATGAGTTGCAAAACGCGCCGCTCATCCTGGCTGAACCCGCCCACAACGGGCATTTGGTGCTGCTGCACGACGTAACGGAACGCCATCTGGCCGAGGAAGCCCTGCGCCAGCTCAATCTTCAACTGGAACTACGCGTGCAAATGCGCACCCAGGACCTGTCGCAGCGGGCGGCTGAACTGACCCTGCTGACCTCCATCTCGTCGGAATTGCGTCAGGCAATCACCCTGCAGGAGATCCTCAACACCCTTTTAAAGGAAACCCTGTTCGCGCTTTCCGCCAATGGCGGCTGCATCCTGCTGCTTGATCAGAACCGCCTGGTTCCCACCGGCCGGATGATGATTCCGGACGCATGTTTTCACAATACCATTTACGCGCAGGCATCCCCCTGGAAACAGGTTTTCCAGGCCGGCGCAGTGATTTTGACCGACCCCGCCAGCCTGGTTTTTGATCGCAACCCCGAGATCGGCACCGGGTTGAGGGCATTTCAGGCGGTGCTGCTGGCTCCCCTGGAGACGGCGCAAAAACAGGTGGGCATACTGTTGTTATGCTTTAAAAATCAGCTGCAGTTAAGCGACGAAGACATGCGCCTGACCACTGCCGTGGCAGAGATGGGCGCCAGCGCCATCCAGCGCGTTCAGGTGCTGGAAAATCTGGAGCAAATCGTCAAGGACCGCACCCGCGATCTATCCGCCCTGTACGAAGTGACCGCCCTGACCAACGAGTACCTCGAACCGAAAGCCCTGCTGGAGCGTGTGCTGGAAAAAACGCTGGATATGTTCAGCAGTGACTCGGGCATCATTCATCTGTTGGATGAGGATGAACAAAATTTATCCATTGTGGTTTCCTACGGTTTGCCGCAAGGATTGATCCTGGAGATGCAGCACTGGCAGGCGGAGGAATGTCTGTGGGGTCATGTGCGCCAGAAAAAGCGCATGGTGCTTACCCGTCATCTGCGTCCTGCCAAAACCGGTGAACTGGTGGATCTGGATAGCGACCATCCCATGTATATCGGATTGCCCATCCAGGCACACGGGAAGTTGCTGGGCACACTCACCCTCAAAAGCGCCCCACCCCACCGTTTTTCAGTTGAGGATATCGCCCTGCTGGTTGCCATTTGCGATCATATTGCCGTTTCGGTGGAAACCGCGCGCCTGCGCGCCCAGGCTGAACAGGCCGCTGTGGTGGAAGAACGCCAGCGCCTGGCGCGCGAATTGCACGACTCGGTTACACAATCGTTATACAGCATGATCCTGTTCGCCGATGCAGGTATGCAATCAGTGGAGCGCACCGATCTGGAGCTGGTTCATCATTATCTCAGGCGCCTGCAGGAGACCTCTCAACAGGCGCTGCGTGAAATGCGCCTGTTGATTTATGAGTTGCGTCCGCAGTCACTGGAAGAGGACGGCTTGATGGGCTCGTTGCAAAAACGACTGGAAGCCGTGGAGCGGCGCGCCGGCTTGAGCGCCAACCTGAACGCAGGCCAGTTGCCGCCCCTGTCCACCCGGCTGGAATCGGCCATGTACCGCATCTCGCAGGAAGCATTGAATAACGTGACCAAACATGCCAACGCTTCTCAAGTGGAGGTCAATGTCAGTTTTATGGATGGGTATGTCGTTCTCGAAGTGGTGGACAACGGCTGCGGCTTTGAACTCAACTCGCTGCATTTGCAGAGTGGGTTTGGTCTTTCCATCATCAGGGAACGCGCTGAAGCGCTGGGCGGTTCAGCCGAGATCCATTCACAGCCCAATCTCGGAACCCGCCTGATGGTGCGCGTTCCTCTGGATGATCCGAAATACGCATAGTGTGTCAGGAAGGGAAATCATGAGCGAAAGCATACGTGTATTTGTGGCTGACGATCACCCCATCGTTCGGGAAGGTCTGCGGGCAGTAATTCAGGCACGCAGTGACATGAGCATTGTGGGTGAAGCCAGAGATGGAGAGGAAGCTGTCCGCAAGGTGCTTGAGCTCCGCCCCGATGTAATTTTGATGGACCTGATCATGCCGGGCAAAAACGGCATCGAGGCCATCCGCGACATTCGCAAAGCCATACCCACCGCCTGCCTGCTGGTGCTGACCAGCTTTGTGGAAGATGAACAGGTGTTTGCGGCGATTAAAGCCGGGGCGCTGGGCTACATCCTTAAAGACAGCACCCCGCAGGAATTGATTGAAGCCATTCGCTGCGTGCACAGGGGACAATCCTCGTTGCACCCCGCTGTGGCGCGCAAACTCATTTTACGTTTTGATCAGGGCGAACAGGAAAAACCCGGCGCCGAACGGTTAACCGAACGCGAACTGGAAGTGCTCAAGTATGTGGCGCACGGGTTGAGCAATCAGGAGATTGCCAGGCATTTGTTTGTGGGCGAGGGAACCGTGCGGTTTCACGTCAGCAACATCCTGTCAAAATTGCAGTTGGAAAACCGTACCCAGGCAGTTTTGTACGCCCTGAGGGAAGGTATGGTACGGCTGGAGGAATGATTCTACACATTCGTCCAGTGGAAGCTTAACAATCATCAAGCACTCTCCGTGCTCGTCCTCCCGCTTTGTATGGACTTAACCTTTTACACCTGTATTGGACTCCCGCGTCTGAAAGGTTATTCTTGTTATTATGGTTATTACAGGCGGTTTGTTTTGCTGGGAGGCGAAATTGGCGCGGGAGAAAAAAACCATCCTGGTGGTGGGGAAACCGGGTCACCTGCGCGATGCCCTGACGGGTTTCATGGAGGCAGCCGAAATATCTGAAATTCAACGGGCTGATACGGCTCTGCTGGGGTTAAAAGCCGTATCTGATCTGAAACCCGACCTGGTGATCACCACCAGCGGGATGCAAGCGGAAGAACTGGTTGAATTTCTACGGATATTGCGGAACACGCATCCCAATACCCGTTGCATGGTCATCTCCGATGAAATGGGCCAGCAGACGCGGCTGTTAAAGGCGGGGGCCAACTGGGTATTTACGCGCTACGCCAGCGCAGACACCCTGATCTCAGCCGTGCGTCTGGCGCTTGCCTGACTCGGATTAGCCTCAACCACCCAAACCAGAGCATCATGAAAAATCCGCGGGCTGGCAAAACGGGCCAACTGATCCATCTTGTATTTCTCCTGCTCCTGGCAGCCTGCCTGCCGCTGGAGCCATCCGCTGTTCAACCCACAAGGTCGGTCACTCCAACGTTATCATCACCCGGGGTCAATACCCCGGCGCAATCCATCCTGCCGGTTGTGGAAGGCGCACCCTGGCTGGAGGTTCAGAATGGCCGGCTGCTGGTGCTGTTCATGCTAAAAAACCCCGACCCCACCATGGCAGTTGAACAGGCACGCGCTGACATCGCCCTGTACGATGCAGATGGCAACCAGCTTGACCAGCCGTTGCACACCTACGTGATTGCCGTTCCTCCCGGTGAAACCAAGGGCGCTGCCACCTCTCTATATTTAAAGGAAGGAGCTGAGCCGGTTTCGGCGAAAATTTCCATTGATTCTGTCACCTGGACCGAACCCGGTAATTTATTGCCTTCCCCCAATATTCAACGCGCCGACTTCTTTCAGGATGCCGCCCATCCACAGGTCACTGCGGTACTGGAGAACCCAACAGACACCGGCTACACCAGCATTGAGATGGTGTGTTTGCTGCTTGACCGCCAACGCAACCTCATCGGTGGGGGCTTCACCTATGTGGATTTCCTCCATCCGCACTCATCCACCGGCGCCCGGATCACCGTCATGGGCAGCCAGCAGCCCGCAAGCGGCGCATTTTTTACCAGCAATCGGGATCACAACCGCACCTACGCACTGGATGAAGCCCTGCAACTGGAGGTCACGGGGACTGGTTTTTCCCAGCAGGGCAGCGCGGTCAATGTGGCATTTATCTATTCCAACACATCACCCGAAAAACATGTGATCTCCTCCCAGTATCAGATCGCGGTTTATGATCGCAACGGACGGGTGCTGCAAACCGCATGGGGCTTTTTTGGCTGGCTGGCGCCCGGCGCACAGAGCGGTGGAAACGCCACGCTGTACCTGCGCGAGGACAGCGTGGCTTCCAGCATTGAGGTTCAAATGCTGCCACAAAAAGAGGATGAGTTGCCACACCAGCCACCCAATCTCATGGTCAGCCAGGCGCGCTTTCAGCGCCTGAACAGTTACCATCAGACTACCGCCATCATCACCAACCCGGGTTCATCCATCATCTCATGGGTGGATGTTGTGGCGGTGGCTTACAACCGCAGAGGCGAGATCATCGGCGGGGGGCGCACCTACATTAAGGACATGCCCGCAAACAGCGAACAAGCGGTGGAAATCATCCTGGACCTGGATCAGGCGCCGGTGAAAGTGGATATCTTCCCAAGCCCACGGTTGGATTAAGAACAGGAAAATATTCAGTTTGCACCGCTGCCCATGTGCAGCGGTTTTTGTTTTACCCCCACAGAACGCGTGGGGAAATCCCCCATTGAAGCGCCGCAGGTACCAAAATTACAATTGAATCAACATGATCAGGGGGTTTTTTATGTTTTTCGACCAATGACAGGAGCCAATCTGTGAGTAATCAAAAAATGTTGCCTGGCAGGACCCATCCTCTTGGGGCAACCTGGGATGGTGATGGCACGAACTTTGCCCTGTTCGCCGAGAATGCAACCGGGGTGGAATTATGCTTTTACAGTGAGGATGGCAGCGAGACGGAAAAATTTTATCTTACCGAGTATGACAATCAGATATGGCATGTCTACCTGCCGGGGGTGGGACCGGGCCAGTGCTACGGTTACCGTGTGCACGGGCCATATGAGCCGTCCAACGGACACCGCTTTAACCCGGCAAAATTGCTGCTTGATCCGTATGCGCGCGCCATCGCCGGAACCATTCAGTGGGATGACGCCCTGTTTGGGTACACCCTGGGTGCGCCCGAAGGCGACTTTGCGCGGGATGACCGCGATAGCGGCCCCTTCGTGCCAAAATCGGTGGTGGTGGATAATCGCTTTGACTGGGAAGGCGACCAGCTCCCCCGTTATCCCTTTTATCGCACCATCCTCTACGAGACCCACGTCAAGGGGTTTACCATCAACCACCCCAAAATTCCGCCTGAATTGCGCGGCACATACGCCGGTATTTCTCATCCGGTCACCATCCAATACCTGCAGGAACTGGGCATCACATCGTTGGAACTGCTGCCCATCCAACAATTTGTGGCAGACCGCCACCTGGTTGAACAGGGTTTGACCAATTACTGGGGTTACAACACCATTGGCTTCTTCACACCCGATGCCCGCTATGCTTCGGGCAGGGTGCACGGGCAGCAGGTGAACGAGTTCAAGGAGATGGTGAAAGCCCTGCACAAAGCCGGCATCGAGGTCATCCTGGATGTGGTTTACAACCACACTGCCGAAGGCAACCATTTGGGGCCAACGCTGTGCTTTCGCGGGGTGGACAACGCCGCTTACTACCGCCTGATGGGTGACCGGCGTTTTTACATGGATTACACTGGAACCGGCAACACCCTCAACATGACCCAGCCCAACGTGCTGCAATTGATCATGGATAGTTTGCGTTACTGGAAGGAAGAAATGCACGTGGACGGCTTTCGCTTTGACCTGGCCGCCACGCTGGCGCGCGAACTGCACGACGTTGACCGCCTGGGCGCTTTCTTTGACATCATCCGCCAGGACCCGGTGATTCAAAAAGCCAAACTGATCGCCGAACCGTGGGATCTCGGCGAAGGCGGTTACCAGGTGGGAGCCTTCCCCGTGGGCTGGACAGAGTGGAACGGCCTGTATCGCGATGTGGTGCGCGACTACTGGCGCGGCGCGGACAGCACCCTGGGTGATTTCGCCTACCGCTTCACCGGCAGTTCAGACCTGTACAGCCTGTCTGGGCGTCGCCCCACTGCCAGCATCAACTTCATCACCGCTCACGATGGCTTCACCCTCAACGACCTGGTCAGTTACAACGACAAGCATAACGAAGCCAACGGCGAGAACAACAACGATGGCGAAAGTCACAACCGCTCGTGGAACCACGGCGTTGAAGGCAGTACCCGCAAGAAGGACGTGATCGAACTGCGCAACCGTCAGAAACGCAACTTCATCGCCACCCTGTTCCTCAGTCAGGGTGTGCCCATGCTGCTCGGCGGCGATGAGATCGGCCGCACACAGAAAGGCAACAACAACGCCTACTGCCAGGATAACGAGATCTCATGGTACGACTGGAAACATCAGGACAAGGATCTACTGGAGTTCACCCGCCGCATCATCCAGCTTCGCAAGGACCATCCCGTTTTCCGTCAGCGCCGCTGGTTTGTGGGGCGCCCCATTCACGGTGCAGGCGCCAGTGATATCGGTTGGTTTGATACCATGGGCAACGAGATGTCCGAGGAAAACTGGGGGCAGGGCTTTGCCAAATCAATCGGCATCTACTTGAATGGCGGGTTGGGCACACCCAACGAGCACGGCGAGCCGATCAATGACAACAGTTTTCTGCTCCTGTTTAACGCCCACCACGAACCCATTTGTTTTCGCCTGCCCACCTCTCACTGGGGGGTGCGCTGGCAGTTGGTGGTGGACACCGCCTGCACAAGCGTGGATGAGCAGGTGACCGAAAACGGCAGGGTGCTGCACGCCGGTGATCGGGTCATGGTGCAGGCACGCTCCCTGATGGTGCTGCGCCATGTTGATTGAGCCGCGCGCCACCTACCGGGTGCAGTTGCACGCCGGTTTTACGCTTGATGACGCTGCGCAGATCATTGATTACCTGCAGGAACTGGGGATCAGCCATTTGTATTCCTCCCCAAGCCTGCAGGCCGTTGAAGGCTCCCCCCACGGTTACGACGTGGTGGACCCAACGCGTATCAACCGCGAGCTGGGCGGTGAGGAGGCTTTCCGCCGCCTGATCCATGCACTGCAAAAAAAGCATTTAAGCCTGATCATGGATATCGTCCCCAATCACATGTCTGTTTCCGTGGCAGACAACCCCTGGTGGTGGGATGTCCTTGAGAACGGGCCATCCAGCCGCTTTGCCGCCCATTTCGACGTGGAATGGGACCCGCCCGAAACCCGTCATTCCAATGCGGTGCTTATCCCCGTACTGGGCGATCATTACGGACGTGTGCTCGAAGCCGGCGAATTGCGCCTGGTCTTCAGCACTGACGGCTTTGAGATCCATTATCATGACAACCGCTACCCGGTTGATCCTTCCACCTATAACATGGTGTTAAGTCCGGCTGCACGGGCAGCGCGCTCCGCCGACCTGCACTTTCTTGCCAACGCCTTTGCAAGCCTGCCGCATGAGGCCGCATCTGACCGGATGTCAGCGCGCCGCCGTAACCAGGATGCACGCATCCTGCGCACCATGTTAAAGCAATGGGCGGAAGGGAAACAATTAAGTGAAGCCATTCAAAATGCAGTTCAGAAGATTAACGCCGATCACGACGCGCTGGACAGCCTGCTGCAGGCACAAAATTTTCGCCTGGCTTTTTGGAAGGTCTCCAGTCGCGAGCTGGGATACCGGCGTTTTTTTGACATCAACACCCTGATCGGGCTGCGCATGGAGGATGAAAACGTTTTTGAGGATACCCATGCCCGCATCATCGATTGGATAAAGGAGGGCTGGCTGGATGGCCTGCGCATCGATCACCCCGACGGGCTGCGCGACCCCCTGGGTTACTTCGAGCGCCTGCGCACTCTGAATGAAGACCTGTGGGTCGTGATCGAAAAGATCGTTGAACCAGGAGAAGACCTGCCCGCCCACTGGCCCGTTGACGGCACCACCGGCTACGACTTCATGTATCGCATGAACCACGTGCTGCTCCACCCGGATGGTGAGGCCGAACTGGATGACTTTTATGCCCGTTTTTGCGGGCAAGACCAATCCTACCAGCAGCTAAGGCATCAACTAAAAAAACAGGCTGCCGAACAGGTGCTGGGCAGCGATCTCAACCGCCTGACCTTCCTGCTTGAATCGATCACAGAAGGACACCGCCGTTACCGCGACTACACCCGCGCCGAACTGCGCGAAGCCGTGGCTGAGCTGGCCGCCTGCATGCCGGTATACCGCACCTATGTTCGCCCGCAAACCGGTGAGGTATCAGAGCATGACCGCCTTTATGTTGCTCATGCGCTGGAAACCGCCGTGCAAAACAGCCCCGCGCTTGACCCCTTTTTGTTTGAGTTTATCGGCTCGCTGCTGCTGCTGAAAATCACAGGACCAGCCGAGACGGAATTTGTGCAGCGCTTTCAGCAGTTCACAGGCCCGGTGATGGCAAAGGGGATGGAAGACACCGTGTTTTACAACTACAACCGCCTGGTGTCCCTCAACGAAGTGGGTGGAGACCCAGGGCATTTTGCCCTGCCCGTGGAGGAGTTCCAGCGCGCCTGCATGGAGACCGCCGAAAAATGGCCCCGCTCGCTGCTGGCCACCAGCACCCATGACACCAAACGCTCAGAAGATGTACGCGCCCGCCTGAACGTCCTCAGCGAGATCCCCGAACGCTGGGCAGAGGCGGTCACGGGCTGGTCGCGCATGCTCGAAAACCTGCACACCGGCGGCATGCCCGACCGGCTGGATGAATACCTGCTGTATCAGACGCTTGTGGGCGCATGGCCCATCGACACGCAGCGCACCCGGGACTACATGCTCAAAGCTGCACGCGAAGCCAAACGCCGCACCACCTGGACCGCGCCGGATGAAACCTACGAGCAGGCTTTGCTGCAATTCATCCAAAAAGCGCTGGCAAACCCTGACTTTACAACATCCTTGGATGAATTTGTCAGTGTCATCCGTACCGCCGGTTGGGTCAATTCGCTGGCGCAAACGCTGGTCAAGCTCACCTCGCCCGGTGTGCCCGACATTTACCAGGGTTGTGAGCTGTGGGCGCTGTCACTGGTTGACCCCGACAACCGCCGACCGGTGGATTACGCCGCCCGCCGCGCCTTGCTGCGCGAACTGCGCGGCATGAAACCCGCCGCCATCTGGGAGCGACGGGATGAAGGGCTGCCAAAATTGTGGTTGATCCACGCTGCGCTTGAGTTGCGCGCCCGCAAGTCCGCCTGTTTTACCCCCGGGTCACGCCATATGCCCGTGGATACCGGCACGGAAAATGCCGTGGCTTACCTGCGCGCCCCTCAGGATGGAGAAGCTGAAGTGGCGGTCATCTTCCAACGTTATTTTCTTTCCAGCGGTGGGCAAATGGGTGACGCCACATTGTGCCTGCCCGGCACAAGCTGGGTAAACGTGCTGACCCATCATGAAGCACAGGCAGGAGAAATACCCCTGCACGCGCTGCTGGAGGACTTTCCGGTGGCGCTGCTGGAAAGAAAGTAACCAATAACCATCTCAGGGAGGGAAACGATGACCCTGTTTGAAGTCTGGGCGCCGCTGGCAAAGCAGGTGCGCTTAAAACTGGATGAACGCCTGCTCCTGATGCAGGCGGAGGAGGACGGCTGGTGGAGCCTTGACGAAGCATCTGCTGAACATGGCAGTTTGTACCAGTATGTGTTGGATGGAGGCTACCCACTACCCGACCCGCGCTCACCCTCGCAACCCCAGGGAGTGCACGGGCCATCACAGGTGGTGGATCACAGCCATTTTGAATGGCGCGATGCCACCTTCCGCCCGCCGCCGCTTGGCGCTTCGATCCTGTATGAACTGCATATTGGCACATTCACCCCACCGGGAACCTTTGATTCCGCCATTGACCGGCTGGGTCACCTGCTTGATCTGGGGATTCAATACATTGAACTGATGCCGGTCAATCATTTCCCAGGACAACGCGGTTGGGGCTATGATGGTGTGAGCCTGTGGGCGCCCCATGCAGCCTACGGTGGGCCGGATGGATTGAAACGCCTGGTGGACGCCTGTCATGCGCGCGGGCTGGGGGTGATCCTTGATGTGGTCTACAACCACCTGGGGCCTGACGGCAATTACCTGCCGCAGTTTGGGAATTACTTCACCGACCGGCACCACACCCCCTGGGGACAGGCGTTGAACTTTGATGGTCCTGATTCGGATGAGGTGCGCCGGTTTGTGATTGATAATGCCCTGATGTGGTTGCGCGATTATCACATGGATGCACTCCGTCTGGATGCAGCCGATTTGATTATGGACAACTCCGCGGTACACATTCTGGAACAGATGGCAGAAGAAGTGCAAATGCTGGAGAATCAGACCCGGCGGCAACGCTATCTGATCGCCGAAAGCGATCTTAATGCTCCCCGCATGATCCGCCCGCCTGATATCGGTGGGTACGGGTTGGATGCTCACTGGTGTGATGACTTTCACCATGCCCTGCACACTGTACTGAGTGGAGAGTCCACAGGATACTACCGTGACTTTGGCGAGATCGCGCAACTGGCAAAATCACTGACCAATGCCTATGTATACGATGGTGAGTATTCCAGCTTCCGCCAGCGCACCCACGGACGCCCCCCCACCGACGTGCCTGCTTACCGCTTTGTGTGCTTCCTGCAAAACCACGATCAAATTGGCAACCGCGCCAGGGGTGACCGCATCAGCCATATCACGCGCATGGACCGCGCAAAGATCGGCGCAGCCCTGGTGCTCACCGCGCCTTTCATCCCCATGCTGTTCATGGGTGAGGAATGGGCGGCATCCACACCTTTCCTGTATTTCACCGACCATACCGATCAGGAACTGGGGCAGGCCATCACACAGGGCAGGCGCAAGGATTTTGCTTACTTTGGCTGGGAACCGGATGAAGTCCCCGATCCCCAATCGTTGGAGACTTTTGAGCGTTCCATGCTCAACTGGGATGAGGTCAACCACAAACCGCACGCCGGGGTGTTGAAGTGGTATCAAGATCTGATCGCCCTGCGCGCCCGCCTGCCGTACCTCAGCGACGGCAGTTTTGAGTTTATCAACGTGGATTTTGATGAAGATGAGAGCTGGCTGGTGATGACACGCGGGCCGGTGCTGGTGGCGGTCAACTTCGACGAGGTTGACCACGAACTCAGCCTGAACCTGGCGTCAGATGCGCAGGTGCTGCTATCGTCTGTGCCAGGGGTGAGCGTGGATGGCGACAGCCTGTACCTGCCGTCAGAATCTGTCGGCATTTTATTGACCGGATGAGAGACGGACGGGGCTATCCCATCTCAACGGCGGGGGATGATGCCGCGCTCAACCTTTCAGGTGAAATTTTGTCTCAACGCTGCCTCTCTGCTTGCTTTTCATCCCGCAATATACTATGATGATTTTGACCGATTGGGTGGAATTTCACAATTGCACAATTCAAACAGGGAGGAAAGTAATGGCTGCATTTTTACTCACGCTTCACAACATCGCCCGCTGGCTGGTGATCATCTTTGCAGTGCTGGCGCTGGTGCGCGCCTTCTCAGGCTGGTTCGGAAAGAAGGAATGGACCGCCCGTGACGACCGCGCCGGGTTGTTGTTCACCATGATCCTCGACATTCAGATCCTGCTAGGCATCATCCTGTACATTTTCCCCGGCACGTACACGCGCATTGCCCTGGCGAACTTCTCGGCTGCCATGGGCGACGGAGCGACCCGCTTTTTCGTCATGGAGCACCTGGCGATCATGGTGATCGCAGCCATCGTCGCCCACGTTGGGCGTTCCATGGCAAAACGCGTCGATGCAAGCGTTGTCCGTCACCGCCGCACAGCCATCTGGTTTGTGGTCTCTGTACTGCTGATTTTGGCCGCCATCCCCTGGCCATTCTTTGAACACGGCCGCCCGCTGCTGCGGTTATTCGGGATTACATTTTGATGCCATCAAAACCAAAAGTGGGCTGGAGAACCTCCAGCCCACTTTTGGTTTATCCAGAGCCCAGCCTACCCCTTAACCGCCCGTGTGGCGAAGAAGGTCGGCATCCACGCATACAGCGGTGATTCCGGGTCGCGATCCTCAAAGAACCCCACCATGTGAAAACCCGCCTGCATTTGCCCGCCGAGCTGCTCTTCAAAACTGTGGCTCCACTCCAGCGGTGAGCCGTTTTCTTCGTACTCCTTGCGCTTCTCAACGCTCAGGCTTTCCACATCTGAATACGGCAGGGTATGCCTGAGCTCGATCACCCCGGCGTCAAGCTGATCGGCATCAAAAATGTAATTTGTAGGGTTGACAATGCCTGCCAGCAGCACCCCGCCCGGGCGCAGCACGCGGTAGGCTTCGCGCCACACCACCAGAATGTCATCCACAAAGATGTTGGACACCGGGTGAAACACCAGGTCAAAGCTCGCATCGGCAAAGACAGACAGGTCGCGCATATCGCCTTCCAGCGTGCGAATGGTCAAGCCCTCGCGTTCAGCCACCTGGCGGTCACGCTCCAACTGGCGCGGAGAGTTATCCAGCACGGTCACATTTGCCCCGGCTGCCGCCAGAATGGGCCCCTGCTGCCCGCCGCCTGAAGCCAGACACAACACATCGCAACCGCTGATCGGCGGATACCACTCACGCGGCACGATTTTGGTCGGCGTGAGCACCAGGCTCCACTCCCCCCGGCGCGCAGCAGCGATCTCCTCCGGCGTCACCGGAACCGTCCAGCGGTTACCTGCTTCCACCTGTTTGTTCCATGCATCCCGATTATAGGCGCGAATATCCATTGTTGCTTCCCTGTGTTATTGCATTTCCGGTTGAACACCCAGCAAAACATCCGCCAGGTCGGCGGTACAATCAAGCACCAGGTCTGCCCCGGCGCGCTCCAATTCTTTTCGATTGCCAAACCCGCACAGCACCCCCACCGTTTGCGCCCCGGCGGCCTTTCCGGCGCGAATATCCACCGTGGTGTCGCCAATCATCAAACATTGCGAAGCCGGTACGCCCATCTGCTCAGCCGCCCACAATACCGGGTGAGGAAACGGTTTGGTATAGGCACAGGTTTGCGATGTAACCACGGGCACGAACATGGAACGCAGGCTGTATTGCTCCAGAAAACTCAACGTGCTGCCCTCATCCCTGGCGGATACAACGCACATGGGAAAACGCCCGAACAGGCGTTTCAGTGCGCCATCCACCCCGGGGATGAGCATGAAAGCATGCGAAGGACGATGCGAACGGGCTTTTGCCATCAAGTTAAACAGCCGCCCCACCTCGTCATCCAGTCCCACCCGATCCAGGGCGTGATAAACCAGGTTGCCCGGTGTTTCCATGCCCATCACTGTCCAGCGGCAAAAGGGCCGGGTTTGACCACCGGGGAACAAGCCACGCAGCGGGTGAAGCAGCTTTTCCATGCGCTGCACCCACTGGTCGTCGGTGTCACTCAGCGTTCCATCAACGTCAAAACACAGGGCTTTAATGCGGGAGAGATCGAGCGGCACGTCTGGCCTCCATGAAGGATCAAGATTATTCGATGATCTTGTTCAGCAGCGTTTGCGCCAGGTCTTCATCCGGCGCCATCACCCAGAACACTTGATTGTTCACCATTTGAGCCAGAACCGCGCCATCCACGGCACTATGCCAGGCATAAAGGTTGCCCTGCTCAAACGGCTCCCCCCAACGCGCCACGGCATAATCCTTAAACGTTTTCCAGAATTCCCTGCTCTCGGATTTGTCATCCCATTGCCAGCGTTGCAGATAAATGCTGCTTCCACTTTCGGGCTGCAGGTAAACCGCGTAATGGTCTCCACTCCAGCCGTCCACCGCGGCGCGGGCGGCTGCCTCGCTCTGGCGGGTTTCGCTCATCCAACCGCGCGCCAGCAGCAGGTAGGATGCATATTCCCCCATCATGCTGTCGTCAATTTTTTGCCAGGTGCCATCCAGCAGGGCGGCAATATCCGGCAGGGCAACGTCAGCAGGCACATCCAGGGGATAGCGGTCCGGGTGCAGAATTTGCTCGGTTGAAACAGGCGGGTTGGCGTAGGCGGCGTCCACCATTTCCCATCCGCCCAGGTCGTAGAGGGTGTTGACAAACTCCATGCCCTGCATATATGGAAACTGCAGCATATCCTGCATGTAGAGCGGCGAAGAATCCAGCACCGGGCTGGAATAGGTGGCATAAAATTCCTGCACGGCCAGTTGTTCCTGCTGGGTGGAATTTTCAAGGAACCACCAGGTTTGCACCAGCGAAGCGTCGCCTTCGATCAGAGCCTGCACCGCCGTGCAGTATTCAGGGTCGGCTTCGCAGGTTTCATCGTCCATACCCATGCCGTTGTTCAGATCATAATGTTGATCCTGCAGCACGTGCACGTACTCATGGGCGTAGGTCAGGCGCTCAATCGCCCCAAAGCCCTCATCGCCCACCACATACATCTCCTTGGTTGCGGGGTCATAAAAACCGGCGATCTGCTCGGTATACAGGTCCACGTACAATTGATACAGGTCAAAGCCGGGTTCCACCATGCCCATCGCCGACAACACGGCCACGTCCTCACCGGCGTCTTCAGCGGTGTAATCAACAAAAAAATCGTTGATCACCATTTCGCCCAGCTCGTCACGCCCAATTTGATGGCGCTCCAACCCAAACAGGGGCTGCAAACCGCGCATACGCACCACGTCGATCTGTGTGGCGATCATGCGCTCGTAATCGCTGTTGGAAATACCGGGGTGATCCTCCACCAGCATTTCCACCTGCACAAGCGGCTCATTCGACGATTGCAATTGCAACCCGCCTTCCGCAAACACCAGCGCGGCAGCGGCAATCAACAGGACACTACATAACAGACAGGCGGCCAGCAGCAGCGCCAGTAGTGATAAGACAATTCGTTTGCTCATAAGGTTTCCTGAAAAGGTATCCTCGCCTGGCGAACATGGGGCGAATGACTTATTGTAGCAAAAATTCAGCGATTCGCCCTAATGCGTCACTGGTTCAAATAATTAATTGCGTAGATGGCATCACCATAACCGGGGTGTGCTTCCAGTGCAGCGTTAAAGGAGCTGAGCGCCGCAGGGGTGTCGCCATCGCGGTAGAGTGCCCAGCCGCGCCACAACAACGCCTCTTCTGAGTTGGGTGTGATTTTAAGAGCGTACTCGGTCAAAGCCAGCAGATCCTGGTTGCGTCCGGCATGGAAATAAGCCAGAAAAAGCCCAAACTGATAACGCAACATGCGCTGCGGCAATCCGATCTGGCGGGCGGTATCATAAGCGGCAGCGGCCTCGTTGTACTGTTCAAAGTAAGTCAGATTGCTGCCCAGGTTAAACCAGGCAAAAGCATTATCCGGGGTCTGGTCAGTCTCGCGCCGGGCAGTTTCAAGTGCATTACGGCGATTGGCATCCACATCCCAGTCATCCCCCAGAATGGCCTGCACACTCGCGCTCATATCAGGGGGGTACACCACAATATACGCGCGGTTGAAAGCCTGCCAGTTGGCATCCAGATCGCGGTATGCCATCACCCGATCTGCAGAAACAAAGGAATCCTGTCCGGTGAACGCCTTCAATTGATCATCATATGCGGTGATCAACAAATAATGCCCCGACCAAAGATCGTCATTGGTCCAAAACGGTTCGGTAAAGTGATGGGTCTCTTCCACCATGACCGGCAGGCCCGCTGCC
This sequence comes from Levilinea sp., assembly GCA_034429695.1. Classification (GTDB taxonomy): domain Bacteria; phylum Chloroflexota; class Anaerolineae; order Anaerolineales; family Anaerolineaceae; genus DAOUGC01. The sequence continues at coordinate 1,012 of DAOUGC010000160.1, read as the reverse complement.
AGCAATCGTTTCAGGGTCTCAATGTCGCCATCCACACGGTAAATGGCATTCAAATAAGTGACTTCGGTGCCAACATAATGAACCAGCTCATCAATATTAACGTTACGGTCGGCTCGCAACGGCTTGACCACACTGGCCACATCCTGCTGGGTTCCACCCCATCCAAAGTAATTAAGATACATGGATAGCGCGGCAGGACCGCAATTGTTCCAGTCCTGTAATTCGTACGGGGGCGGCTCCAGCCGGACGGCAACAGGCGGTGGGGGCAATGTGGCGGTGGGTTGCGGAACAACCGTAGGGGTGGTGAAAGGCACGGAGGATTCCTCAACCGCCGGGGTCGGGGTGGACGCCAATGCCGCCGGGTACGGATCGGACGCGGACAGGCCGGGAAGTGGGGTAAGGGTGGTAACCGTCGCAAGGGTGGGAACCCCACCCACTGCGTCATTGCCCATGCGCAGGGCTGTCAGAGCCACGTCAAAGCGCCAGGCCAGTCGGTTTTGCACTGCCGGTATCTGGTAAACCAAACCCAGAATGAGCAGCATGGCGGCCATGCCGCCCAAGCACAATAATAATGAGCGCTTTACCGATAATCCATTCATTCTGGCATTGTACCAGCAAAAGCAGCCTGATTAACCGCATGAAACCCACACCTGATGACCAATAATCACCCCTTCGGAGGGGGGGTGAAATCACCCATTCGGAGGTTGTCCATCTGAAGCGGCGTGCTTATACTGGGTCTATAAATATCGGTAACGAATAACGGTAACAACTTACTGGTCGAACCTTTACTGTATACCTTATTGGTATTATCAAAAAATACTGAAGTCAGGATGGGGGAATAGACACTTCAGATTTCCGGGAAGGCTCCCTGACCTTCCCGGTTTTTCCTTAATGTTTTATTGTTTCCTGGCATCTGGCCATTGGGCACAACCAGATGACCGTGTGGAGCGGGTTGGAAAACCCAACCCGCTCCTCGGGTTTATACTTATTGAATAAGACAGGGAAAATCGGG
>DAOUGC010000159.1:0-29126 GCA_034429695.1 Levilinea sp. | reverse complement strand
TTCAAAAAGCGCCGGTGGTAATAGCCGTTCACCCCCACCGCCACGGCATCCTCATCAGAGAACGTCCAACCAATGTCATCATGGCAACGGATGTAATTGACCCATGCGCATCCTTCAGGCAGTCCAAACCGCCGCTGCATGGAATACTGTAATAATTTCACCTGCCTGGTTGCCAGTGCCTCCCACAACAAAGCCATCAACAACGGGTTGTAGGATATTTGACATTCATCCACCGAGATATACTTTGCCACGTCGTCTGGATGAACAATTGCTTCCGACTTAAACAGCAGCGTTGGTGCGGCTATGCGCATCACGGCGTTGAAGGCTTGAATCAACGTGTGCGCCTGTGGCAAATTCTCACACGTCGTCCCCATTTGCTTCCAGATAAACGCCACTGCATCCAGCCGGATCACCTGCACCCCGTGATTCGCCAGAAAAGTCAGCTCTCCTGCCATTCGATTGAACACTTCCGGGTTGGCGTAATTCAGATCCCACTGATAACTGTGGAAGGTCGTCCATACCCATTGATCCACATCTTCAAAATATGTGAATGCCCCCGGATGCTCATCGGGGAAGATCTCCCGTAGCGTGCGCTCATAAGCATCAGGCAACTCGCGGTCAGGATACATCAAATAATACTTCTGGTATTGCTCATCCCCTGCCCTGGCATTTATTGCCCATTCGTGCTCGTTGGAGGTATGGTTAAAGACAAAATCCACCACCAGGCTGATGCCCTCCGTGCGCAACTCAGCCGCCAGGTCAGCCAGTTCATCCATCGTCCCCAGTGCAGGGTTGACCTCACGATAACTGGAAATGGCATACCCACCATCATTTTCTCCCTCGGGCGCTTTAAACAGGGGCATCAGGTGCAGGTAGGTCAGGCCCAGTTCCTTGAAATAGGGAATTTTCGCCCTCACCCCTTTCAGATCACCACCAAACAGATCCACATAGCACACCCCGCCCAGCATGGTGTTGTCCTCAAACCAGCCCGGTTGATTTTCCCGCTCACGGTCGAGTTGTTTTAGTTCATCCGGCCGCTCGAAATACGCCTGCGCCAACACCGCCAGCAACTCCTCCAGATGATAGAAAAAGTCATACTGGCTGCCATACACCCCCAACAACAGGTGAAACAGGCGCGGGAAATGGGCCCGGATGCGTTCAGTCAATTCTGCCCATTGATCCGGCTGCTGAACAACCCGGTCATGAAAGCGTTGCTTCAAACGCGGCATCAACCTGTTCAGGGTGATTGTGGTCATGGAAGCCAGTTCACGATCCTGTTTCATGGGCAGCCATCCTTTACACAGTGAATAAAAACGGTTAACTAATTCTATCACGCACCGCATGACGGACATCCGCCTGGGTTATAATTGATGATCGATCCCAATCTGAGGACAGACCGGCATGGATGACGTAACCCCCATTCGACAGCAATACCTCGATATCAAGCGCCGCTACCCAGACACGATCCTGTTCTTCCGCCTCGGTGATTTTTATGAGACGTTTGATCAGGATGCTGAGACCACTTCCCGCGAACTGGACATCGTACTCACTTCGCGCAACGTGGCAAAGGGTGTGCGCGTGCCGATGGCGGGAATACCTTACCACGCCGTTGACAATTACCTCGCCCGCCTGATCGAAAAAGGCTATCACGTCGCCATTTGCGAGCAGGTGGGTGAGCAACCCAGCAAAGGGTTGTTCCCGCGTGAGGTGGTGCGCGTGGTCACCCCCGGCACGGTCACTGAGCCGGGCATGTTGCCGCAGGACCGCAACAATTACCTGGCAGCCGTGTGCGTGCAGGAAAACCGCGCCGGTGTGGCGTATGTTGACATCACCACCGGCGAGTTTGCCGCGACCGAGATGGAAGGCGAGGATGTACTAACGCTGTTGCGTGGTGAGATCATGCGTTTGCGTCCGGCGGAAATCCTCATGCCAGACACATTCACCTTGGAGAACGGCGTCAATGGTCATTTCACGCGCCTGCCGGCATACCGCTTTGAGATCGCCCGCTGCCGCGACATCCTCACCCGTCACTTCCAGACCGCTTCACTGGACGGCTTTGGACTGCGCGGTTCCAGCCTTGCGATCGCCGTCAGCGGCGCCATGCTGCAATACCTGCAGGAAACCCAGCCTTCCGCGCTGGGGCTGCTGACTGGTATTCGCAGTTATTCCACCAGTGAATTCATGACCCTCGACGCCGCCACGCGCCGCAACCTGGAATTGACCGAGACCATCCGCGATGGCAATGTAAACGGGTCCTTATTAAGCGTGCTCGACCATACTGTGACCCCCATGGGCAAACGAGCCATACGCCAGTGGGTCTCCAAACCCCTGCTGGATCTGGAGGCCATCCGCGCCCGTCAGGCTGCCGTTAAAACGCTGGTGGACGACGGCATGACCCGTGCAACTGCCCGGGCTGCGCTGAAAAACCTGCACGATCTTGAACGTCTGGTGACACGCATCCTCACCGGCCATGCCAGTCCGCGCGACCTGACCGCTGTGCGTGCCACACTCCATGCCATCCCCACTCTGCTGGCACTCTTCCCGGGTGACCAGGGTGCGCTGGCTGCGGTTCTTTCACTGATTCAGCCCTTCCCGGAGGAATTGGAATTATTAACCCGCGCCATCGAGGACGAACCGCCTGCCACACTGGCCAACACCGGCATCATCCGCGGTGGCTTCTCCGAAGAATTGGATAATATTATTGCGTCCTCGCAACATGCCCGGGAGTGGATCGCCAATCTCGAAGCAGTCGAGCGCGAACGCACCGGCATCAAGACCCTTAAAGTTGGCTACAACAAAGTCTTTGGTTATTACATTGAAATTTCTCGCGGCAGCAGCAACCAGGCTCCTTCCGATTACATCCGCAAGCAGACCCTGGTCAACGCCGAACGCTACATCACGCCGGAGATGAAGGAATACGAAACCCTGGTGCTCAACGCCGAGGACCGCATTCACGAACTGGAATTGCGCCTGTTCAAGCAGGTATGCGCACAACTGTCAGCCTCAGCGGTGCGCATGTTGGAGACAGCACGCGGGCTGGCTGAGCTTGACACGCTGGCTTCACTGGCTGAGACAGCGGCGCTCAATGCCTATTCCTGTCCTGTGGTCACGCAGGATGGGGTGCTTGAGATCAACGACGGCCGCCACCCGGTGGTGGAACGCTCACTGCGCAGTGAACGTTTTGTCCCCAATGATACCGTGTTTGAAAACGGCGAAGTGGTGCGGCTGATCACCGGGCCCAACATGAGCGGCAAGAGTACCTTCCTGCGCCAGGTGGCATTGATCGTGTTGATGGCACAGATGGGCAGCTTTGTCCCCGCTGTCTCAGCCACCATCGGGCTGGTGGACCGCATCTTCACCCGCATCGGCGCGCAGGACGAGATCCACGCCGGGCAATCCACCTTTATGGTGGAAATGATCGAGACCTCCAATATCCTCAACCACGCCACCGGACGCAGCCTGTTGATCCTCGACGAGATCGGGCGCGGCACCAGCACCTATGACGGCGTGTCCATCGCCTGGGCAATCGTTGAGTACATACACAACAATCCCAAACTGCGCGCGCACACGCTGTTCGCCACGCATTATCACGAACTCACCCAGCTTGCCGAGATCCTGCCGGGTGTGCGCAACTACAACGTGGCTGTATCCGAATCCGAAGGGCGCGTGGTCTTTCTGCACAAGATCATCCCGGGCGGCGCTGACCGTTCGTACGGCATTCATGTGGCGCAACTGGCTGGCATCCCGCGCCCGGTGATCCAGCGCGCAAACGAGATCCTGCGCCAGCTCGAAGCCTCATCCGGCAAGGCGGTCAACATCAACCCGGTGGCTTCGCAGCAAATGGCGTTATTCCCTGAGACCAACCCCCTGCTGGACGAATTAAAGGAACTGGATGTCAACAGCCTGTCGCCCATTGAGGCGCTGAACAAGCTGTACGAGTGGCAGAAGAAGTTCCTTTCAAAATAAGGTTACAGCAACGCCCCCATCTGATCCAGCACACATTCCCCCCAACGCGTGACCGCCTGGCAATAAGCTTGCGGATCTTCCATCACGGCGGCCACATCCACCGCGGTCACCCGCCATGCCACGTTGGGTAATGGACGGCTGCCTGGCTGGCGTTTGACCTTCACGTCCGGCGCCTCAGCCCGCCAGTTCAAGGCATTCCCCCGTAACTGACCTGTGGTTGCCCCCTGTTCCAGAAAGGCGCGCAACTGATCGCGGATCCAGACCAGACCTTCATCGCTGTAGCCGTGGTGCTGTACCATGTAGCAGGCCACGGTTAAAAAGTGCACCTGACCATATTCGGGGTCGGCAAACTCCAACGTCAAAAACTGGTGAAACAGCTCCTCGCAGGTTTCACCGCTGTTTGATTTCGCTCCACAGATTGAACAGGTATACATTCTCTCCCTCAAACCCTGGTGTATATAATTTGACATGGTTGATATAATTATTACACAATCTACACCAGGGAGGATGTATGGCTGAATTACATCAGTTTCATTGCGTCGCCTGCCGCAGCGACTCGCCCCGATTAAACGAAACGGAGATCAAAGACCTGATCACCAACGTGCCAGAATGGCAGGTGATGGAAACCAACGATCACCCCATGTTGCGCCGCACCTACAAATTCAAGGACTTCCGCCAGGCGCTTGACTTTACCCGCGCCGTCGGCCTGGCCGCTGAACAGGAAGATCACCACCCCACCCTGCTGACCGAGTGGGGCAAGGTTACGGTTACATGGTGGACGCACAAGATTAACGGCCTGCATCAAAATGATTTCATCATGGCCGCCAAAACAGATCAATTATATTCGAAAGGGGAAGCATGACTCATACTGTTCGCGATTGGATGAGCAGTCCGGTTGTGGTGGTGGATCCTGACACCGTGGTGTCGTATGCGCTGACGCTCATGCGCCGCAGGGGCATCCGCAGCCTGGTGGTATACATCCCCAACCCCAAACCCGAATACGGCATTGTCACCACCACCGACATCCGCGACAAAGTGATCGCCAGTGAACGCAAACCGTCCGAACTGTGCGTGCGCGACATCATGACCGCACCGGTAATTACCGCCATGACCACCTGGTCGCTCAAGCAATGTTCAACCACCATGCAGGAACGGCGCATCAATCACCTGCCGGTGTGCGACGAGAATAACAATCTGGTCGGTATGATCTCCACCACCGATTTGTTCATTGCAGCAGAGGAGATCGGCTGGGAGGACATGGCATAAAAAAAGCCGGAGTTAAACCTCCGGCTCAATCTGATTAATTCGCCCCGGTCACTCGAGGATGACAGCATCCATTGAGGGAACATTGACGGACACGATTCCAGCACTGACCGGGTAAACCTCCCCGCCCAGTACATCAATGGCGGCATGTCCATCCTCCCAGCCCAACACCTGCACGGGCGTGTGCGTGGTGCGGGCTGAAGTACCCGTATTAACAATGACCATGGTTTTATCATCACCATTTAAGCGCCCAAACGCCAGCAAATGGTGTTCATCATCCGCGTGGATCAGTTTGAACTCGCCCACTCTCAGGCTGGGCTTCTCCTTGTAAATGCTGATCAGTTGCTTCAAGCGGTCTCTCAATTCAGTGTTCCAGTCGGCTTCATCCCACGGGAAGGTACGGCGGCAATCCGGGTCTTTGCCGCCCGGCACCGCAACCTCGTCGCCATAATAAATGGCAGGAGAGCCGGGCAGGGCAAAAGCCAGCAGATGCGCCAGCCATGCCTTACGGGTATCTTCATTTAATTCTGTATAGATACGCTCAGTGTCATGGCTGCCCACCTGGTTATACATGGCCAGGGTATTCTGCCACGGGTAACAACGAATGATCTCCTCCACCCGGTGCGCCAATTTGGATGGCCCGTGAATACCCTTGAGCAGTTCGAGAATGCCCGTTCGTAACGGATAATTCATCAACCCATCAAAGGTCTGCTCCCCCACCCAGCGTGGTACCATTTCCCAGATCTCGCCCAGCAGGTAGGCTTCCGGGTTGCCGCTGCGAACCACCTCTCTGAACTTTGCCCAGAAGGCATCATCATCAATCTCATTGGGGACATCCAAACGCCAGCCGTCAATACCCTGATCGATCCAATAGCGCGCCACATCAAGGATATGGTTCACCACCGCCGGTTCATCGGTGTTGAACTTGGGCATGCTTTTGTGTTCCCACCAGCCCAGATAATCGCGTGCGTCTCCGGCAGTGTAAGCATCCACCGGGAAGCGTTTAACATGGAACCAGTTACGATAGGGGGAGAATTCGCCGTTTTCCAAAATATCGGAAAATGCAAAAAAACCCCGACCACAGTGATTGAAGACCCCATCCAGCACCACACGGATATTGCGGGCATGTGCCTGCTTGATCAGTAGCTGGAAATCCTCAAGCGTGCCAAGGCGCGGGTCGATCTTGAAATAATCAATGGCGTTATAGCGGTGGTTGGACGCCGATTGAAAAATGGGCGTAAAGTAAATGACATTGATCCCCAGATCCTGCAGATAATCCAGTTTGTTGGTCACGCCGGTCAGGTCTCCACCATGAAAGCTCCAACGGGTGGGGCGGGCGTTCCAGGGCAGGACGTTGGCGGGATCATTGGCAGGGTTGCCGTTGGCAAAGCGGTCGGGGAAGATCTGGTAAAAAACTGCGTCTTTTACCCATGCTGGTACGCTCATATCAGGTTATCTCCCGGTTGTGATCCTATCAAGTAATTTGTCTGGTTGATGATCAAACGCCGAACGCTCGATCTCGCCGGTTGTCATGGCGGTCAAAACTTGTGTGAGAACGGTATTCACCGTTGTGGTCACCCCATTCTGTGCACCAAGGCGCGCCACCGCTCCATTCAAATAATCCACTTCACTTTTCCCCCTGCCCTGATGAAGATCAATGTGGAACGACGGCATTTTCCCCCCACGCCCACCGCCGACCGCCTTTTTCATCAAGGGCCGGCTGAGCGCAGGTGTCAGCAGGCGGACACCAGCCGCCAGCAAGCGCACGGGGGTTCCCGGCAGGCCAACCACGGGAATGCCCAGCCTGTCCATCACCCGCAAAGCTTCACGGATCTGCTCCACCTCCATGCGGTGCAACCCAGGATGCGAGAATATCTCCGCCGGGGTCATATTCAGGATGGCTGATGAAGCATTGGCAAGCAGGTTGGTCAACATCTTTGACCATTTCATCCCCAGAGGATGACGATAAGCCTTGCAGTTTAACCCGGCCCGGTTAAATGCACTGAGCAGCCTGTCAGACTTGGAGTGTAAGGCCGATATCCCTGTGCCCCGCAACCGCTCCACAACCACATTCCCCACTCCACGCCGCCCCACAGCAGTGGTGACCGTGCCATGAAGGACCCGTCCCACGCCGAGGACTTTTGCCAGCACTTCTTCGTTCTCCACCCCATTTTGCAGGCAGATCAACGGCGGTATTTGATCCCCACCAGCCGCCAGTTGGACGGCTAGCGCGGGGGTGTCAAAGGATTTGACTGCCACAATCCCAGCATCATATGGGCCAGCAGCCAGAGCTTCGTCCAGACTGGCAAGCACACAGGGCGAATCCAACCGGCGCTCCACCCCGCCTGCCCCAACCACCATGCCGGTTGCCCTGAGAGCCTGTGCCGCCTGTGGGTTGTCCACAAAGGTGACATCATACCCGGCAAGAGCCAGGCTGCCCCCAATATATGTGCCGATTGCACCTGCGCCCAGGCAGAGAAATTTCAGTTTGGGTGTATCAGCAACGGTCAATGAATTTTCCTGTTGTTGGGAAGATTTATTTCCACCAGTTCCGGGCGCCGTTCAAAAAAACAGCTCCGGGCATGGGTTTCTTGCCGGCAGGCTGAACCTCATCCAACACCAGCCAGCCATCACAGGTACCAATGGCAGGCAGGTTGTTAATGATGGATAAGTCGCCGGGGTTCGCGCCACCCTTGCTGACGTGTGCACGGGTCACCTTGAGCATGGTCTCGCCAATCTGTGTATGGGCGCCCGGCCAGGGTTGGTATGCCCGTATCATGCGCTCCAATTGTTGAGCAGGTTGTGAAAAATCGAGTTGTCCCTGTTCCTTCTGGATCATACGTGCGTAGGTGGATGTGCTTTCATCCTGCGGGATGGGTGTCAACTTGCCTTCCAAATAAAGTGGCAGGGTTTCCATTAATAGTTCTGCGCCCAGTTTTGCCAGCCGGGCAGACAGGGTTTCAGCGGTATCATCCGGAAGAATGGGCTCCTCGCGCATGCTTAACCATGCCCCTGTATCAATCCCTGCATCCATTTTCATGATCGTCACCCCGCTGAGTTCATCACCCGCCAGGATGGCAGCCTGAATCGGCGCTGCCCCCCGCCAGCGGGGCAATAACGATGCATGTACATTGATGCAACCATAAGCGGGCAAATCCAGCACATTTTGCCGCAGGATCTGGCCAAAGGCTGCCACGACGATCAAATCAGGGTTCCAGGATTGCAACTGCTCAAGAGCACCGGGTTCTTTCATCCTTTGCGGTTGAATAAATTCCAACCCCAGGGATTGCGCCAGCACTTTAACCGGCGGCGGTGTCAGGCTCCGCCCGCGTCCAGCCGGACGATCCGGCTGGGTGACCACACCCACAACTTCATATCGTTCCGTCAACGCCTGCAGGGTGGGCAGAGCGAAATCCGGCGATCCCATGAAAACGACACGTTTTGCCATGCAGCGATTTTAACACACAATCGCCATCCAACCCGCGCTTCTGACGATCCTGAGATTATCTCTGTACCCGCTGCAGATAAACGCGTACAATAACCCCATGCAATTAATTCAGAAGTACGCAAGGAGATAAAAATGGCAGAGAATTTTTCCTCTCAACCGGTGATCGTTGATCCCGTGACCACTTCAGAAGAACGCACCTGGGCAATGCTGGCTCATCTCAGTGTGCTGGTGAACCTGGTTACCGGGTTGCTCGGCCCTGTGGTGGCGCTGGTCATCTACCTGGTTTACAAGGATCGTTCCAGATACGTGGCGTATCACAGTCTGCAGTCATTCTGGATGCAGGTGATCGCATGGATCGGCGGTGGTATTCTGGCTGGGATAGCCTGGACCATCACCGGTTTGCTCTCGGCTGTGATCGTTGGCATCTGCCTGATCCCGATTGCCATCGCGATCAGCGCCCTGCCGCTGGTGGGTCTGGTGTATGGAGTGGTGGCCGCCATCCAGGTCAACCAAGGCCGCGACTTCAAGTACTGGCAGATTGGCGATTGGGTGCGCGGCACCTTTACAGGCGTGTAATTCCCCCGTATCTCAACAAAAAATGTGACCTCCCGGTTTCCCGGGAGGTCTTTGCTTTTTTGAGTTCACACTGGGTGGTTATCCACCGTCTGAACCAGCGTCACCGTCAGTTCCATCTCCGCTGTCGGTTTCGTCGCCGCCAGTGTCGCCATCAGCGTCACCGTCGGTTCCATCACCGCCGTCAGTTCCGTCGCTGTCAGTACCGCCATCGGAATCACCGTCAGTTCCGTCACCATCCGTGCCGTCGCCGTCGGTTCCTTCATCACCGTCATCTGCACCTTCACCACCGGTGTCTCCACCGTTGTCATCTTCTTCATCGTCGTCATCATCCGTTGCAGGTGCGTTGAGATCGATGGTGGACATGCCCCAGAAGTTGCGAACAGCATTATCCCAACCAAGGATGGTCATATTGGGGATGGCTGACAGGCTCGCATAACATGGAGCAGCGGCCAGACGTTCGGCTGATACCGACAGATAGAAGGTGTAAGGACCACTGGCAGCGCCCATCATCTGACCTTCGCCAGCATCTGTACCAGCATCATCTCCGCCGGTTGCACCGGCAGCATCACCGCCGGCTTCTACCGTCGGGGTCATCTGGCCGGTTTCCGTACCACCGGCAGCATCGCCACCGGCTTCGACCGTCGGGGTTACCTGGATATCGCCACCGGTTGCACCGGCAGCATCACCACCGGCTTCAACCGTCGGGGTTACCTGGATTTCGCCACCGGTTGTACCGGCAGCATCACCACCAGTTCCAGCACCAGCGCTGGTGGGGTTGGTGGTCAGAGCCGCCCACGGGACAATCGTCAAACAATTCGTCGTGGTCATATTGCCCTGTCCGGCAGCATCATCCCCGGTTCCCATCTCTGAAACCTGGTCCTGATTATTGTTCGAACCCATCGGCATTCCACCGGCGCCCGACAGGATCACATACTGAAATTCTCCGGTCTCAGGGCTGAGGATCACATCCACAACCTGCAATGAAGTGGAGCCTTCTCCATCACCAGCAGTCATAATCTGGATATCATCCATGCCATCAATGTGCATGAAGGACAGATTGTTCTGCTGATTACCCTGATTGAGAGCGGGCCCACCGGTGACAGGGATGTTAAGGTCGTCCCAGAAAGCGGTTGCACCCTGTTCCCAGTCATCGCCCAATCCTGCCGCATCAAACGCAGGAACATTCGCCAACATTTCAGGGGGCATTGCCAGGTAAAACGCTCTGGCGCCCACTGCAGTGGTTGGATCGTTGTCCGGGAAGGGATGACCGTTCAGGTCAATTCCACCCCACGGGATCAACATGGTGCGTGAACCTTGAGCCTGTTCATTGCCCATCTGGCCGGTTTCCGTTCCACCAGCAGCATCACCACCGGTTGCACCGGCAGCATCGCCGCCAGCTTCCACGGTGGGGGTCATCTGGCCGGTTTCTGTACCACCGGCAGCATCACCACCAGCCTCAACTGTGGCAGTGGGCATGGCCGCATCACCACCAGCTTCAACCGTTGCAGTGGGCATGGCCGCATCACCGCCCATACCAGAATCAGCGTCGCCGCCCATCCCGGAAGCACCGTCAGCACCCTGGTTCCGGCTGCTCAGATCACTCAGGCTTGCCATGTCGTCCACAGTCGCAACGACATACGTAACTTTTCCGGTCAATGGATGCACAATGAAACCATCCACCGAGCCAATCACAACGTCTGAGGGACCACGCAGACTAAGCGTAATCAGATTTGAAAGAAGATTGGGATTATTTGAAACCCCACCCGGGTAACCCGCACTGGTCCGCGTGAAGTTCTGATTGGACCAGAAATCATTGATACGGAAATCCCAATTATTGACTGAAGTGTTGGGGAAGGTGGCGCTGGTAAAGCAGGGAGCCTGCGAGAAGATATCGCTGCCAACCGCCAGGGTGGCATTCATCCCACCACCCGATACCATCTGACCACCAGCCATGTCGCCACCGGTTGCATCGGAAGCATCTCCATCAGCTTCGACCGTCGGAGTCATTTGAGCTTCGTCGCCGCCGGTAGCATCGGAAGCATCACCGCCAGCTTCGACCGTCGGGGTCATCTCAGCTTCGTCGCCACCGGTTGCACCGGAAGCATCTCCACCAGTTTCGACCGTCGGGGTCATCTGAGCTTCGTCACCACCGGTTGTACCGGATGCGTCGCTGCCTGTGGCAGCGCCCATATCTTCATCATTCCAGTTGAGTGCTGTCCAGGGTACAGGAACCACGCAATCGCCAATTCCGAGTGACTGATCAGCCTGCACCAGAACATATTGAATGGTGCTGAGTTCATCATTGCGGCTGACGATGATGTCAACCACCTGTCCGATGGTTTCACCATTCAAACCGGTGATGTGAATATCCGAAGGGCTGCCAACCACCACAGGATTGGTAATCATCAGGTTCCGTGAATCAACCGTGAAACGTCCCAGATCCAGGGTCTGCTGCCCTTCTCCACCGGTAACGGGAATACCGCCACCGCCGCTCCAGAAGGCTTGTTGCCCTTCTGACCAGGTATCCTCTTCGCCGCCCAGCGAAGCCACATCAACACGTGGAGCCGCTGCCACCAGACCAGGGTCTACCTGCAGATAGAATGCCCTGCCACCCACGGGGGTATTGGGGTCATCATCTGGCTGATTGGATTGATTAAGATCAAACAATGAGCGGGGTACAAGCACGCTTTCGCCATTGTCATCGTTAACGATCAGGTATTGAATGCGACCGCGTTCGGGATCCAAAACAAACCCGCTCAACGCGCCAATCACCTGGTCCTTTTGGTCGCGGACTTCATACCCCATTAATTGAGATAGACGGCTTGGGTCTGCATAAGTTGTTGAACCTTGCGTCCAGCCGTCTGAAAGATTACCGGTATTCCCACTGGAATCACCGGCGTTTGGTGTTACTGTCGTTTCAAGCCATGCCGCACTGACCGGATTGAGGCTGAATGCACTCAGGATCAGCATGGAAATCACGGCCACCGACAGAACTATCGGGAAGCGTTTCATATTTGTCAAACCTCCATACAGATAAACAGGTTTGGGCAATGCAGTTTCATTACCCCGTAGACGCAATAGTAGAGAAGCGCGAAAAGCGGAACAAGCGGGGAGGATTCGCCCCCTTTAAGGTGGAATTCCCCCATCACAGCAGGAGGGAACCGGAGAGCCGTCTGGATTTTCCCTGAAAAGCGGCTGGGGGTATTCCCTTAAAAAGCCATCCCCCGACGATGCGGGGGATGGATGACATTTGGTGGTTATACCGCCGGTTATACCGCCGGTTACACCGGCGCTTCCTCGGTATCTGGTTGGTAGAACTGCCGGTTGTACAACTCTGCATACAACCCGTTTTGTTGCATTAATTGGTTGTGGGTTCCACGCTCTTTGATCTCCCCGTCTGCGATCACCAGTACCTGGTCTGCATTGCGCACGGTTGACAGTCGATGAGCAATCACAAAGCTGGTTCGTCCTTTGAGCAGGTTCTGCAAAGCTTTCTGGATCAACACCTCGGTGCGGGTGTCAACACTGGCGGTGGCTTCATCCATCACCAGAATGCGAGGGTCAGCCAGTATGGCGCGCGCAATGGATACCAGTTGCCGTTGACCCTGACTCAACAGCGATCCGCGCTCACCCACCTGGGTGGCATACCCTTCAGGCAGACGCTCAATGAAATCATGAGCGTTGGCAGCCATCGCAGCAGCACGCACTTCGTCATCAGTGGCCTCCAGACGCCCATAACGGATATTGTCCATCAATGAGCCCGAAAACAGGAAGGGTTCCTGGGTGACAATTCCCATTTGCCGGCGTATGGTCCTTTGTTGCACCGTGCGTACATCGGTTCCATCAATGCACACCTCACCTCCACTCACGTCATACAGGCGTGCGATTAAGGAAACCAGTGTGGTTTTGCCTGCACCAGTTGGACCCACTACAGCCACAGTCTGACCTGGTTGCGCGGTAAAGCTGACCCGGTCCAGCACGTTTTCCTCGCCGTCGTAGGTAAAGGTCACATCCCTGAATTCCACCTGCCCGTTGATGGCTGGCATTTCCGGCGCATCAGGAGCATCCACAACCGTGGCGTCAATATCGAGCACATCAAAAACCCGTTCGGCAGCCGCCAACGCCGATTGCGCCGTGGTCCACATTTGAGCCACAGTCTGAATGGGCCGGAAAAAGTTCTGCACATACTGAATGAAAGCGACCACGGTTCCAACACTGATCAATCCGCGAATTGCCAGCATGCCGCCCATGCCTGCCACCAGCGCCAGGTCCAGCGTGGAAAGGATGTCCATGGTGGGGTTAAACGCCGATGTCACTGCGGTTGCATTCACATTGGCATCCCGGTTGGCTGCGTTTCGCTCGGCGAACCTGCGAACATTTTCGTTTGTCCGGTTGAAAGCCTGTGCCACACGCACCCCTCCCAGCTCCTCCTGCAAATCAGCCGACACATCCCCCAGGGTGCTGCGCGTCTTGCGAAAAGCCTGGCGCGCCAGACCCGAGAAGAAGCGGGTGGTGAACCATAACACCGGCAGCATGACCAACACTGCCAGCCCAAGCCGCCAGTTGATGATCAACATGGCAATTGAAATACCCGAAACGGCAAACACCGCCCCGATCATTTGCACCAACGCCTGACTGAAAAAGTTGTTGAGCGCGTCAATGTCATTGACAATACGGCTCATCAGGTCACCGGCTGCCCGGCTTTCCAGAAACTGCAACGAAAGCGATTCCAGCTTTTCAAACACCCTGCCGCGCAGATCTGCCAGCAAATTCTGACCCACTTTGCTCATCAGATAGATCTGATAACGCATGGTAATCATCCCCAGCAGATAAACCACCGCCAGCAGAATCATGGTGCGGGCAAGTGCGCTGGCGTCGGGTGTGGTGACCAGTGCATCCACAGCCCGCCCGATCAACAATGGTCCTGCTCCCTGGGTGACAGCGTTAACCACCACCAGCAACATACTGATCGCCAGGGTTCCCCGATATGGTTTTAATAGTAGAACCAGGCGCAAAACCACTTCGCCACGGTTTTTTGCGTGATCTTCTTCGGCTTCCGCCATTCTTCGCATCGGTCCGTGCATTATTGCATTGCCTCCTCAGTAGCCGATATCAGTTCAGCGCGATCACCAAACTGCGTCGCCAGAATTTCCGCGTAGATTTCACAACATTCCAGCAATTGAGTGTGCGTTCCACTGGCCGCCAGTTTGCCATCCTCGAGCAGCAGGATCTGGTCGGCATTTCGGACGGTGCTGATGCGCTGGGCAATGACAAAGGTGGTGCGCCCCTGGCGCAGATCTTCCAGAGCCTGCTGGATCTTGTATTCGGTTTCTGCATCCACCGATGAAGTGGAATCATCCATAATCAAGATCCGGGGTTGTACCAGCAGTGCTCTGGCAATGGCAATGCGTTGTTTTTGCCCGCCCGATAGACCCACTCCCCGTTCGCCAATCAATGTTTCATACCCATCCGGCATCTCTTCAATAAACTCACTTGCCTGGGCAATCTCTGCCGCCTGGCGCACTTCCTCATCGCTGGCATCCGGGCGTCCATAGGCAATATTTTCCCGTATGGTCCCTGAAAACAGCGTGGTCTCCTGCAGCACCAGCCCGATCTGTGAGCGCAGGCTCTCGAGGGAAACGTCACGAATATCATGGCCATCGATCAAGATACGTCCACTGGAGGCATCATAAAAACGCGGGATGAGGTTGATGATCGAGGATTTCCCCGAACCGGTCTTGCCCATGATCGCCACCGTCTGGTTGGGCAGCGCGGTGAAACTGACCCCGTCGATCACCTTTTCTCCTCCGCTGTAACCAAAGGACACATTCTCAAACTCCACCTGTCCTTCAATGCGTGGCATATCCACGGCATCCGGTTTTTCAACCACATCCGATTGCGCATCCAGCACCTCGAAAATCCGTTGAGCACTGGCTTCTGCGCGCGACAGGATCGTTCCAACAAAACCGAGCATGAAGATGGGCATGAGGAAGAACATCTGGTAACTCAGAAAGGCAACAATCTCCCCCAGTGACATGCGCCCACCGATCACCTGCAAACCGCCCACCCACACAACCCCAACCACACCCAGGTTGGCGATGAAGAAGATCAGGGGAAAGCTGGATGAAAACAGTTTCACCAGGTTGATATTTTGGGTGAGCAATTCCTGATTTCCAACCGCAAAACGATCCCGTTCGTAATCTTCACGCGCAAACGCCTTGACCACACGGATACCCGCCAGGTTTTCCTGCAGAATGGTATTGATGTTCGCCAGCTTCTCCTGCACCGTTTTGGAAAGCGGCATGATCAGGCGCACAAACAGGCCAAAAACCAGCATGATGGGCGGGATCATTCCGAGAAAGATCAGCGTCAGGGTGGCATTCAAACTGAACAGGATCACCAGGGTGCCAACCAATAGCAAAACTGCCGAGGTGAGTTGTAACAGACCATTCCCGGTGAACATGCGCACCAGTTCCACATCCGATGTCATGCGCGTCATCAATTTTCCGGTCTGCGACTGATCATGATAGGAAAAGCTCAGCTTTTGTACTTTTGTAAAAATCTCATTGCGCATCTCATACGCAATTCCCTGCGAGGTCACTTCGGACAGGTATCCCTGCAAAAAGTTAAACACACCGCGCAACAACGCCACTCCAACCAGAATGGCTGCCACGGTCCATACGCGGGTCATGTCCAGCCGGGTGATGCCTTCGTCAATCAACTCCTGGAGTAATTTTGGCACGTAGAGATTGGCCGCATTCACCAGCAGCAGGCTGATCAATGCACCCAGGGCAGTCTTCCAGTAGTGTGCCATGTACCTGAAAGTCCGGCTGATACCTTTCATGAGGTCTCTCCATCTATCAAAGGATCATTGTATGTTGGTTTTTTTCCAAATGGATGGGCGCAACCCATCCCTGCTTCGGCTTCCCCTTCGGTGAAATTTCCCGATAATGCCCGGTTAAGTACTTTCATGCCCGCCAGCAGGGTGTCAAGCTCCTCTGAAGACAGGGCAGATAGCAATTCCATCCAACGGGTGTGAAAGCCAGAATGAGTTTCCTCCAGCTTTCGCCTGCCCTCATCTGTGATGCCAATAATTACCATGCGCCGGTCAGCCGGGGACGGAGATCTATTAACCCAACCCCGGTCTTCGAGGATCTTGACTGTATTGGAGATGGTGGCAAGTGTGGTGGAGTTCTTGCTGGCCAGCTCACTGATCGTCAACGGGCGATTGCTCAGCAGCGCCAGAAATCGAAAGTGGGAAGGATCGATATCAAGCGATTTCGAGCGCATATCTGAACGCAGCCGCCGCATTAATCTCGGCATCAACCAGACAATTTCTTGGGCGACATCTTTTGGATCACACATAAATACTTAGCCCTCCTAACAACCCGCGTATTATACCACCCTGTCCAGAAAAGGCAATGGAAGAATAATCAATCTGCAGGTAAGCGTGGGTATATTCTGACAGCGATTCGATGACAAATGACAAGGGGCAATTCGGGCAATTCCGGCTACAATTGTACTGGATGGCATTTCGAGAAGATCTCAAGGCAAAAATCCGCGCTGAAATGTCAGCGGCTGTACAGGCGCGAGCCGTCGGCAACGAAGGCAAAGCCAGGGTATGTGCGCGCCGAGCCGCCGGTCAGGCAATAACCGCCTACCGGCAGCACCTTCAACCGGGACAGACCATCAGCGGCAGCGCTTATGACATGCTGGTATGGCTTCAAAGCCAACCCTTACCGGCAAGCCTTCAGCAAGCGCTGCAAGCCCTGCTGATGCGCGTGGACGAACAATATCAACTTCCCCCTGATATTGATCTTCTCGATAGTGCGAATGAATTGATCCATTATTTGGAAGACCAGGTGTAAATTTCCTGCCTTGTGGAGTATGAAACATGGAACACAATTGCCAGAGCAACATCATCATCTACGGGACCCAATGGTGCGGAGATACCCGCCGGGCGTTACGGTTCTTTGACCAGCACAACATCCCCTACCAATGGGTGGATATTGACAAGGACATGGAAGGCCGCGCCTTTGTGGAGAAGACCAATCGTGGGTATCGTTCGGTTCCCACCATTGTCTTTCCAGATGGGTCCATCCTGGTGGAACCGTCCCTATCGGCACTGGAAGCTCGCTTTGGCATGCAGGCAGGTTCACCCACATCGCTGGTTCCCCCCGTCTGAACCTGAGATTCCAAACACCCGGTCCGGGTTCAAAAGTCAAAGAGGCTGTCCGTGGACAGCCTCTTCTTATTGCCTCATTTTCAGGGTGGAACTTTGTTTATCGCCCCAGCCTCCGTGTCAGCCATATCAGCAGCGCCCCGGCAAACAGGCCAGCGCCAATCACCCACAGCAAGGTAAGACCGGTTGCCTGCCGCTCCAGGAAGACATCGTCCCCCCTGGATAACCGATTGCGAAGGTGAGTCACAAACTCTGGATTGGGCTGCACAGGGTTCAACCTGGCCAGCAACGAATTTTCCAGTTCTTGAAAAGATTGATCCCGATTTCCACGCAAGGCTCCCGTCGTCATGCTTCCTCGCTTTGCTCCTCTTTCTGCAACTCGTCCCGCAGGGAGAGCAGGGTGCGGTGATACAGGCTCTTAATGGCCCCCTCGCTGCGTCCCATGATAACCGCTATTTCGGCATTGCTCAAATGCTCCACAAATTTCAAGATCACCAGTTGCTGGCGCTCGGTGGTCAGCCGGCGAATGACGCGCATGAGTTTATCGCGCTCCTGGTTTACCATCAATGTGGTCTCCGGATGGTCCCCCTGGCGGGTCAGGTGGTCAAACCCTTCCAGCGGCACCTCCCGCTTGCGGCTGTTGTCACGGTGCCAGTTTGCCACCAGGTTATGCGCAATCCGGTACAACCACGCCGAGAAGGGCACGCCCATCTGCCGGTAGGTGGAGATGTGGTTGAACGCCCTGTGAAAGACCCTGGCGGTCAAATCCTCGGCATCCACTGTGCTGCCGGTGCGGTAATAAATATAGTTATATATGCGGGTGATGTAGCGCTCATACAAAACGCTGAATGCATCCCCGTCTCCCTGCACCGCACGGGTCAAAATCTCGTCATCCGCTAAAGGTTGATCGCTCAATGGTACAGGTCCACCTTGTAAATAGAAACACCCGCCAGAGCCATTGGTTGCTCCTAACGGTTCATGGCAGCTTCCACTGCCGCCAATGCATCCACCAGCCCATACCCGATCAGGTTGCTCTGCCCGGCAACTTCACCCTGACAGGCAATACGCACTTCGCCCGGTGTACCGGCGAATGCCTGCTGGGTGGTGGAGTTGAGGATTTCCTCTGTGGCATCAATATCACCGATCAGATCGGGATTGGCGGACCACATCAAGGCCACCACCCCGGCGACGTGCGGACCCGCCATGCTGGTTCCACCGGCAATGGAATACGTGCTGTTGGGATAAGCAGAAAGCACGCCTTCACCCGGGGCAACAATATCCGGTTTCATCCGCTGGCTGCCGTCCACCATCACGGGGCCTATGCTGGAGAAGGCGGCCAATTGTTTTTGAGAAGTAACCGCCCCGACTGAATAAACCTCATCGTAAATCGCCGGGGGAGAATCGACCGAGCCGCATCCGGAATAACCGGAATTGCCCGCCGAAACCACCACGAAAACGCCTGCAGCGCGCAAGGCCTTGACTGCCTGGGTGAAAGTGCCGGGGTCACAACCCTCCACAACCGGACAGCCCCACGAGTTGGTGAATATTTGCGCGCCCTGCTCTGGCTCGCCATCCGCGAATGAGTCGCCATTCTGTGGATACGGCGCCAGTAGAAATTGCCAGCACTCAAGGTAGTACGCCGGGTTGCCCAGGTTGCGGCCCAGGTTCACGCACCCGATCCACTGCGCGTCCGGCGCTACACCCACTGAGTTCCCCAGCACAGAACCCATGGTATGGGTTCCATGCCCGCCAATATCGGTCGGTGAAGGGCTGTTGTACCAGGGATCCAGCCAGTTGTAATCATTTCCGTCACCATTATCACGGCTGCCGCGATAACCATCCCACAGCTCAGGGTGATCGCCCTGCACACCAGTATCCGACCCACCCACCAGGATGCCTTCTCCGGTGACCCCCAGCGCCCATACCTCGGGCGCGTGGATCATGGTCAGGTTCCATTCCGGGCTGGCCGGTTTTCCAGCAAAGCCATCAGCCGGTTCAAGCGGCTTCTTGAGGGGGCGCATGTGCGGGCTATCCAGTACCCGGTCAACATCATCCCGCCGTGCCAGCAGAATACGCACCAGCGGTCCGGCGTTCACCTCCAGCCCATTGACCAGATAATAGGGCTGGTAATCCACCCCCAGTTGATCCAGTTCGGCGCGAATATCGGTTTGGTCAGAGTCAGCAAAACTGACCAGGGTTTCAAAGACCTGCCCGCGGCGTTCAACCGGATCGGATATATTCTGCAATCCTTCCAGATCGGCCTGATCTTTCATGATCACAAAAATGCGTTCACCGTAAAATCCGGGCTGCCCAAACAGGATCACCCCCACAACCACCACAGCCAGTGCCGCCAGCGGGGCCACCCATAATGGAGAAAGTCCATCCTGCTCCTCCACCTGTCTGGCAAACCACCCGCGCAACACCCAAAACAGGATCACCAACCCAATTTCGATCAGGATCGTGCGAAACAGCATGCCGAGCACCAGGTCATTCAACTCGCCCACACCGGAAGTTATGACCATTGCCATCTCATCCGGGTCAACAAACAACATGGGCGCACTGACTGCCAGGCCGATGATGGCTGCAGCCGCCCTCCAACTACCGGTATGCCCGCCGGAAGCAAGCGCCACAGCCGGAAACGCCAGCAATATGGACAGAACTGCCACAGCCCATTGCAACCCATTCATCAGGAAACCGCTGGAGAGAATGATCAGCGCCAGTCCAAAAGCCAGGCTGGCAGGAATGTACGTGATCCCACCTTCCTTTTCGGCATCCTTCAGTAGAACTTTTTCCATCAAAAGCCCAGCGGTCACGCCGAACAAAATGGCAGCCAGGAGATTCAGAACCGTGTCCATAATCGAACCAGGGGCGCCGGTCAAACCCCACGGCAGCATCAACACCAGGCCGGCAGCCAGGCCAAGCGGGAACAGCCGTCCCGGAAAGCTCCGGCTCACATCATCCCGTGCCCACAGTAACAATACCCCGCTGGTAATCAACAGGACGATGATCTGGTACAGGTTGACAGCCTGGGCAGCCGTAACGGGTAAAAACCGTGCCGGGAAGAAAGCCAGAGCGATCAGCGCAGCAAGCGACCACAGGGTGGCGATGTTCTTCACCACCCTGTCCTTTACCAGAAATGCCAGTAACGCAAATGGAATCAGCAACGCGGCGGCATAAATCAACGCGGCCAACCAACGCACATCCGCAATCGGCAACGAGCCTTCAAATACGGATTGTTCCAACCCCCATTGAACCAGGTGGAAGATCAGCGATGCAATGGCAATATAAATTCCGCCAACAAGCAAAACACTTACCAGGCCGCAACCCACCCCACGGGATGGCGCAGACCGGGCTGCTTCGTCAATTTGGTTATCCAAAATCAACCCTCCAGCACAAACTTGCCGTTCTGGTACAGGAGTTCACCGTCCACCCAGATCTCACCCCCGTCGCGCAGGTCGCAGATCATGTCCCAATGGATGGCGGATTCGTTCTTGCTGCCCGTCTCGGGGTAACCGGCGCCAAGTGCCATATGGAAACTCCCGGCGATCTTTTCGTCAAAAAGGATCTCGCGGGTAAAGCTGGTAATGCCTTCATTTGTTCCGATGGCAAACTCACCCACATAGCTGGCTCCCGCATCCGTGGCCAGGGTTTGCAACAGATAGTCCTCATTCTTGCTGGCGCAGGCTTTTACCACCTTGCCATTCTCAAACCAAAGCTGCACACCTTCCACTTCGCGTCCGCCGTAAATGGCAGGGAAGGAGAAGCGCACATGCCCGTTGACGCTATCCTCCACCGGTCCGGTGAAGATCTCGCCATCCGGGACGTTTTCCTTGCAATCGCAATTAATGAAAGTACGACCGTCAATGCTCAAAGTGAGATCGGTGTCCGGGCCGATCACATGCACATTCTTCTTGCCCTTCAACCATTCCACAATGCGCTGCTGGCGGGCTGAAACCTTTCGCCAGTAGCCAATCGGGTCGTTCATATCGGGCAGGCAGGCATTGTAAACAAAATCCTCAAACTCGGTCAGGCTCATCTCTGCATCCTGGGCATGCGCATGGGTGGGGAACAGTGTCAGTGTCCAGCGCAACTCACCCGCTGCGGCGCGTTTGAAGAAGATGTCACTCACTTCTTTGGAACCAAGCGATGCCTGCACCATTTTCTGCGGGTCGATTCGTGTTAGCGCCTTTGTGTTTGAATCGCTAAACAGGTTGATGTAGCAGTCATAGGTCTGATACAGGTGCTTGATGGGGTCATGCATGTATTGCAATTGCTCATCACTGGCGTTTTTATAGAAAATTTCCTGCAGCCCAGGCAGCGAGCCAAGGTACAGCGGGTGACCGCCCGCCTGCAGCACTTTCTCATATACAGCGTATATCAGCGGTTCAGCCAGCGAACTGCCACGGATGAACACTTTGTCACCCGGTTTTACCGCCACCGAGTAATTGACCAGCAGATCAGCAAGTTTGAAAATCCGTTCATCACGCATGGTTCCTCCAAGAAGTGATCAAGTTTGGGTTATCGTTGTTTTCTTTTCTCAAGCTGTTCCACCTGCCCCAGCACTTCCCTGTGGGTAAACCTCCCACCTTCAAGCACGCTGGATTGCGAATTTCCAATGGATATTCATCCACAGAAATGTTGACGTTTAAAACTTGTACCGCCCTCTGGTTTGATATACACTCAAATAAGGCGTAATGAAAATTATAGCCTAAAAAGAACCTGGTGAAATTTCATCCCATGGAGAAGCCAATGATTACCACAGAAGGGTTCCTGGATGGACCAAATGGCTCTAAGGTGTTCACATGCACATGGAAACCAGAAGGTGACGTGAAAGCCACCCTGGTGCTTGTGCACGGTCTGGGGGAACACTGCAGCAGGTACGGTCATGTCGCCGAATATTTCACAGCGGCAGGTTATGCAATTTTCGCATTTGACTGGGTTGGACACGGCAAAAGCAGTGGCCGCCGCGGCGCGACATCCTTTGATGAAGCATCCGCCATCATTGATATCCTCTTGAAAAAAGCCGCAGATGAACATCCTCATGCTGCCCACTTCCTGTATGGGCACAGCATGGGCGGAGCCGAGGTCATTTATTACGGCTTCACCCGCAAACCTGCGGTGGCAGGCATTGTCGCCACCAGTCCGGGTTTGCAAACCACTCAACCAATATCGCCTGTGAAAAAGTTCATGGCCCGCGCCATGGGCACGATCCAGCCATCCTTTACCCTCGCAAATGGGTTGGAACAGGCCGCCCTGTCCCGCGTCGCCACTGTGGTCAGTACGTACGCCGCCGACCCGTTGGTGCACGACAAAATTTCAGCCCGTCTGGGGCTGGATATCATGGACAAGGGTGAATGGATGCTGCAACAGAAGGATTTCCCCCTGCCCATGCTGGTGGTGCACGGCACAGGCGACCGGATTGTCTCCTGCTCTGCCACCCGTCGTCTGGCTGAAAACAATCCAGAAAATGTCACCTTCCGTGCCTATGATGGCTTCTACCATGAAATGCATAACGAAGCCGAGCAGCGTGAAGTGCTCAGCTACATACTTGGCTGGCTGGATGCTCAGATTGCCACCACCCAACCCGCTTGACGGGTCAACCACTAAGGCATACAATTTTCTTCCATCCTACAGGAGATCCAAGGAGAAGGCATGTCAGATTTTCTCTTCCGTGGTTCGCTCCACGAAGTAGACCCCGATGTCTTCCAGTTGATTGAGCTGGAAGCCGGGCGTCAGTACAGAAAACTCATCTTAATCCCTTCTGAAAGCACAGCCCCTCTCGCCGTGCGCGAATCGCTGGGATCATCGTTTCAAAATCTGTATGCTGAGGGGTACCCCGATGAAGAAAGCCGGCTGATGAGCGAGGATGATATCCTCGACTACCCGGCTCAACTGGCCCACTATCGCCGCTATTCAGACCCGCGTTACTACAAAGGGGTCGAATATGCCGATATCATCGAGGAACTGGCCCGCCGCAGGTGCGCGGAGACCTTTGCAACCGAACGTTTCTCTGCCGATCAATTGTTTGTCAACGTTCAGGCGCTTTCTGGCGCACCCGCCAACAACGCCGTTTATCACGCCCTGCTGGAACCTGGTGATGTCATCCTGGGCATGAACCTGCTTCACGGTGGGCATCTCTCTCACGGTTCATCTGTCAATCGTTCGGGCAAACTCTATAAAGTGATCCATTACAATGTGGACCCGGCCACAGAGCAAATTGACTACGACCAGGTGGCCGCGCTGGCGCTGGAACACAAACCGAAGATCCTGATCGCCGGTTACTCATCCTATCCATACATTCCCGATTGGAAGCGTTACCGCGAAATTGCCGACTCGGTCAACGCCATCCTGCTGGCCGATGTCTCGCACATTGCCGGTCTGATTGCCGGTCGCGCGGTTCCCTCTCCCGTCGGGTTTGCCCAGGTCATCACCTTTACCACCCACAAAACCCTGCACGGACCGCGTGGAGCCTGCATCATCACCACAGACGGCCCACTGGGTCGCAAGATCGACCGCGCCGTGTTCCCCGGTGAACAGGGTGGTCCTCACGTGCATGTATTTGCCGCGCTTGCCACCACGTTCAAGATCGCCCAGACCGAAGCCTTCCGGCAGGCACAGATGCAGACCATCAAGAATGCCCAGGCGCTTACCACCCGCCTGCAGGAACGCGGCTTGCGAATTCCTTTCGGCGGCACCAACAGCCATCTCGGCAACGTGGACTGCAAAACCATCAAGGGACCAGACGGAACCACCCTCTCGGGTGATATGGCTGCCCGCATCCTCGACCTGGCAGGCATCGTCCTCAACCGCAATACCATCCCTGGCGACAAGACCGCCTTGAATGCTTCGGGCATCCGCTACGGAACCCCCTGGATGACCCAGCGCGGGTTAAACGAAAGCGACATGCAGGATGTGGGTGACATGATGACTGACATCCTGTTTGCCACCACCCCCTACTCCGTTGAAACCCGCAAGGGCCCGGCACAGCGCGCCAAAATCAAGTTCGAGGTTCTTGAGGACGTGAAACTGCGCGTACGTGAGAAAGCCCAACGTGCAGGCATTGATTACGAACCTGTACGCGCCGGATACCCGCATTTCTTCTTTATTGACGACGCCCCCAAAGCCAAAGGTGAGTGGGTGGTGTATGACATCACCGGCGAAAACGTGCGCTCGTTTGTCAACTACGCCTTCAGCAGTGATGTTGAAGCCCTGACCCCCGAGGACACGCAAAAAACCTGTGTGAACACCCCCAATGGCGCCGTGGAAGGCACTTTGCATTGCCTGGGCTTGCAACACTACCGCATGTCGGTTCCCCGGTCACAATCAGCCCTGGTGGCTACCTGGTTGCGCGACCTGTCTGACGGTTTTGTCGCCTTCCACACGGATCCCACCCGGCGTATGCCCGGACCAGTGATCGTGATGGAATCCAGCACCGCTCCCATCACCAATGCAGAAGGTCAACCGGTGGACAATCAAAAGCCGTTCTTTATCGGCATGGACGGCGGACAATCCGGAGAAACGCTGCCTGAGTTCCAATGGGAGGAACGCGAACCCGAAACCTTGCGGCGCACTTCGCTGTATGAGACCCATCAACGGTTGGGAGCCAAGATCATCCCGTTTGCCGGTTGGGAAATGCCCGTATGGTATTCATCAGTCAGTGAAGAACACATGGCCACCCGTAGGGCTGCCGGTTTGTTTGATGTTTCACACATGGGCGTATACCAGGCTGAAGGTGCAGAAGCAGGGGTGTTCCTGGATTGCGTATGCGGTAATGACATCAGCGGCCTGGCAGTGGGCGAATCGGTCTATACTCACTTCCTGGATCCTGACGCCAATGTGATTGATGACACCCTGGTCTACCGCCGCAGTATTGATCAATACCTGGTGGTGGTCAACGCCTCCAACGACGACAAAGACTGGGCATGGTTGACTTCCGTCAAAGACGGCAAAGTGATGATTGACCGTCAGCGACCGTGGGTGCGGGCATTTGGACGCAATGTAATCCTGCGCAACCTGCGCGACCCCAGGGAAGGCAAAGACATGCGCGTGGACATCGCCTTGCAGGGTCCCAGGTCCCGCGAGATCCTGCTCGCACTCGGTGTTGATGCTGCAACGCGCAAACGCATCATGGGTTTGAAGCGCACCCAACTATGTGAAGCCGTTGTGGGCGGGTTTGAACTGGTGGTCTCACGCACCGGTTATACTGGCGAGAAAATGGCTTTTGAATTGTTTGTCCACCCCGACAAAGCGCCTGACTTGTGGGAAGCCCTGTTGTCCGCTGGCCGCCCGCTGGGTCTGATGCCTTGCGGATTGGGCGCGCGCGATTCTCTGCGCACGGAAGCCGGTTTGCCCCTCTATGGTCATGAGATGGGCGGAGAACTCAACCTGGGCGTCGCTGAAGCCGGTTTTGGCAGCTACGTCAAACTGTACAAACCCTGGTTTATTGGCCGCGATGCCTATCAGCAGCGTGAAGCCAAACGGTCAACCGTGGTTGCGCGCTTCCGCTTTAGCGAAAAGGGCGTGCGCATGGCTCACAATGGCGATCCGGTTATTGACGCCCGTGGGCGCGTCATCGGGTTGGTGACCAGTTGTGCCATTGACAGCGAGGGTTTCCTCACCGGTCAAGCCTGGCTCGATCAGAAAATGGCTGTGGAAGGAACACCGGCGCTGGTCTATCAAAACGCGGCAAAAACCAACGGACCGATTGTGGCTGAACTAAAGATGGGCGATCGCCTGGCTCTTCCGGCGACGATTATGATTGTCAGCCGTTTTGCAAAACTTGGGTAATGATAAAATGCGGGCTGGAAGCCCGCATTTTATACAAAAGTATATTGAACGAATAAGGAGATAAAAATGGCAACTGCCTGGGATCATCGCTACGCTCAGCGTACGCAACGGATAAAAAGCTCCGCCATCCGTGAACTTCTCAAGTTTGCCTCAATGCCAGACATCATCTCGTTTGGCGGCGGCATGCCGGCTCCTGATGCCTTCCCTGTGGAGGAAGTGGAGGAAGCCTGCCAGAAAGTCTTGAGAGAAAACGGTCGGCAAGCGCTTCAATATGGCGCAACCGAGGGGTTTCAACCGCTGCGTGAGATGATTGCCCGACATACCTCCCGGTACGGTATCGAGGTTACCGCTGATAACATCCTGATCACCTCCGGATCACAACAGGCGCTCGATCTGCTCGGGAAGATCTTCATCAATCACGGAGATCGTATTCTGGTGGAATCACCCACCTATCTGGGTGCGTTACAGGCCTGGAACACTTACGGCGCCGAGTATGTGGCTGTCCCTTCAGACGAGAATGGCATGATCACGTCCGAGTTGGGCAAAGCCTTGCGCTACGGGCCCAAGTTCATCTATGTTCTGCCCAACTTCCAGAACCCCACCGGTGTGACCATTCCCCTGGATCGTAGACACGAACTGGTTGAGCTGGCCGATCGTTATGGCGTTCCCATCATTGAGGACGATCCCTACGGGCAATTACGCTTCGAAGGCGAACACCTGCCCCCGGTGGAAGTGTTGGACAACAACCTGCACGCCAATAACGGAAGTTACTCAGGCAATGTCATTTATCTGAGCACCTTCTCCAAGATCCTGGCTCCGGGCTTGCGCCTGGCGTGGGTCATCGCACCGGCTGAGGTGATCACCAAGCTGGTGCAGGCAAAGCAGGGTTCAGACCTCCACTCTCCCACTTTCAACCAGATGGTGGCATTCGAGGCAGGCAGGGGTGGTTTCTTTGACAAGCACATCCAGAAGATCTGTGCCATCTATCGCGAACGCCGCGATGTGATGCTGGACGCACTGGATGAACACATGCCCGAAGGCGTGCACTGGACCCATCCACAGGGTGGCCTGTTCCTGTGGGTCACCCTGCCCGAAAATCTCGACTCCGCCGAGGTGCTCAAGAAAGCCATTGAAAAGAAAGTGGCTTTTGTACCCGGTGCGCCGTTCTTCCCGTGTGGCGGCGGTCACAACACCATGCGCCTGAACTTCTCATACTCCAACCCTGAAATGATCAACGAAGGCATTGGACGGTTGGGTTTGGTGGTCAAACAGGCTCTACACGAGCAGTAAAAAACCCTTTCACACAATAACCAACACCCCGGGATTGTTCTCCGGGGTGTTGTGTTCTTAGTTGGAATTTTTGATGAAGTCAGGGTTTTCCCACAGTTTGAAATCCTTGAGGATTGACCCACCGATGAACTCCCGCAAAATGGAATTATCGGGGATCTGGTCCTTGTCGAGCGGCAGGAACCATTCCAGAAAAGCCAGCAGACGTTTGGCTTCGATGTGTTCTGGGGTTCCATACGGCACCTGACGCAACAATGGCTCGGCAAATGGTTTTAGCGCAGAAAGTTCGTACACCAGCGCCGAATTGAACATATCATCGGCATGATCCTGGTAGGGGAAGATGTGGCGTTTTTCACCCCGCCGCACTGATTCCCAGCGCGCTATGGTCTGCTGTGCCGAATATCCCCGCTCGCGGGCATCACGCACAATACGCCGGATCAGGCGAGTATCGGTGGTGGAGATGCGGTTGTAATGGTCCAGGTTCAATTGCGTCAGGCAGGAGATATACAGCCTGAAAGTGTTCTCTTCTGGAATTTCGGGCAGCAGATCCGGGTTTAACCCGTGGATGCCCTCCAGGATGATCAGCTCATCCTTTTTCAGTTGCACTGTTTCCCCCGGTTCGCTCATGCCGGTAAAGAAGTTATAGTGGGGTAATAGCACTTCCTCCCCGGCGATCAACTTGCGTAAGTGTTCATTGAGCAAACCAATATTGAGCGCGTGCAAAGCTTCATAGTCATACTGGCCATTTTCATCCTTGGGTGTCTGATCACGGTTGATAAAGTAATTGTCCAGTTCAACCGCAAACGGGGTGACACCCTGCGCCAAAAGCTGCACGGTCAGGCGTTTGGAAAAGGTGGTTTTTCCGGAAGAAGAGGGTCCGGCAATCAAAACAATGCGTTTGCGATGACGTTGTCTGGTAATTGACTCAGCCACCTCAGCGATATTGTGCTCATGCAACGCCTCTGATACCAGGATCATCTCGCTGACCCTGCCCGACTGGATGTTTTCATTCAGCATTGCCAGGCTCTCAATGCCGAGGCGTTCGAGCCAGTTGCCGTATTTTCTGAAGGTTTCCAGCAATTTGGGGCTTTCAGGCATGGGTAACAATGAGGTGGGCACGTGCCGGCGTGGAAAACGCACCACAAAGCCTTCACCCATGCGTTTAAGGTCAAACCATTTTAAATAACCGGTGGAAGGAACCATGTACCCATGATGATAATTCATGTGCTCCCCCAGCCGGTACAGGATCAGGTGATCCTTGCTGCGGTATTTCATCAAGTGCACCTTGTCCCACTGACCCTTCTTCTCGAAAATCTCAATGGCTTCTGTCAGGGGCACTTTGCGGCGCTCCAGTGGCAGGTTGGCTTCCACCAGTTGATGCATGTGGTCGCGCAGGCACTTGATCTCATCTGCTGATAACTGATCCCGTCCGATCACCCGGCAGTAATACCCACCCGATGAGACCGAATGGTCAACGGAAAGAGAAGCAGCCGGGTAGAGATCCTCAAAAGCTGCCTCAAGCAAAAAGGTGAGCGATCTGCGGTAGATACGGGCGCCATCCGCCTCAGACATGGTGATCGGCCTGACGATTGATTCCATCGAAACCGGATAGGTCAG